>NZ_KV826393.1:173067-183464 GCF_001835905.1 Corynebacterium sp. HMSC034E11 | reverse complement strand
ACACACCCACATTGTCACAATGACATCTCAATACTGATCATCACGATCACATCAACCCCCAAGATGTGTCGGTGGTTGATAGCGGCGGGGAAACGCCCGGTCCCATTCCGAACCCGGAAGCTAAGCCCGCCCGCGCCGATGGTACTGCTCCCGGGAGGGAGTGGGAGAGTAGGTTACCGCCGACCCAACAACTTCACACACAAACACCCAGAGACCAGCACTACCCGTGCTGCACTCTGGGTGTTTTTTACATATACCCACCCCGCACTACAGACAGCGCAGTGCGAGAACAGAGAACAGCCGGTATGACTATGCCACTGCATAGTAGTTGGTGCACACTTACCTGTCCGCAATGCGGACAATAGAAACCAACACCGGGGGCGCGCTCTTCGAAAAGCAGCCCAACACACTCGCTGAGATAGTTGGTGTCCACCAACTTGTCCGCAATGCAGAGTCAGAATGTCTGCAATGCGGATTCAACGACACAACCGGCGTCACTATGCCACTGCATAGTTGGTGTCCACCCACTAGTCCGCAATGCGGAGGGAAGCGACTTCACGCCACCGAAGACTCGACTAGAGCCACCAGCACGCAGCAGTAAATGCAAAATGAAGCTTCACGGCCGCGGCGTTTTACACTCTGCCCAGGCCAGCGAAAGATATGACCTCGAGTTTTGCATACAGTACAGCCAGGATAGGGACGTAACTGCAATGCTTGAGGGGCGAAAACCGCATTATCGGCTCCGGGGACGTAACAAGACCTTTCGAGGAAAAGGACGATATCGGCCAAATGTGCCACGGGCCGTATAGTCGGCAAAGGAATGTATTGCCGCAGGGAGGATCACGTGAGCGTCGCAGCAGCACGAGCAGTCAACTTGAGAAAGTCCTACGGGCAGGGCGACACGGAAGTTGTTGCGCTCGATGGGGTGGACGTTGAGTTCCGACAGGGGGAGTTCACCGCGATCATGGGCCCGTCGGGATCGGGCAAGTCGACGCTGATGCACGTGATGGCTGGGCTAGATTCGGCGACGTCGGGCGAGGTGTTTGTCGGCGGGACGGAGTTGTCGCAGTTGAACGATAAGGAACTGACGGCGCTGCGGCGTGACCGGTTGGGCTTCATTTTTCAGTCGTTTAACTTGGTGCCCACGCTGACAGCGGCCGAGAACATTCAACTGCCAACAAATATTGCTGGTCGATCGGTGGACCGGGAGTGGTTTGATGAGATCACCGAACGCCTTGGTTTATCGAAGCGACTGAGCCATAGGCCTGCGGAGTTGTCGGGTGGTCAGCAGCAGCGTGTGGCGTGTGCCCGTGCGTTGGTGTCGCGGCCGGAGATCATTTTTGGTGACGAGCCGACGGGCAACCTGGACTCTAACTCGTCGCGTGAGGTGCTGAGCATTTTGCGGACGGCGGTGGATCAGTATGACCAGACGGTGGTGATTGTGACGCATGACGCGAGGGCGGCGTCGTATGCGGATCGTGTGGTGTTTTTGCGGGACGGGAACATCGTTAATGAACTGCGCAACCCGGATATGGATGCCATTTTGGGTGTCATGGCGACGATGGAGGACTAGGGGCCAGTGAACTCCACGATGAATAAGGTGTCGCTGCGTAACCTTGCAGCGCACAAATTGCGGCTCGCGCTGACGGTGTTGGCGGTGGTGCTTGGCACGTCGTTCCTGTCTGGTGCGCTGATGTTCACCAACATGCTGTCGTCGACGTTCGACTCTGCCGTAGACACTGTGCTTGACGACGTCGATGCGGTGGTGCGCCCAGCCGAGGGCGAAAGTGCCTTAGACAAGGAGACAGTCGACGGCATTCGGGCGAATGGGGACGTTGATCGTGTGAACCTGATGGCTGATGAGTCGGTTGTTATCGCGACTGACAATGAGGTGGCGGTGCAGACGCGTCTCGGGTCCTCGCGGCTGGGCGTGTATTACGAGCCGCAGGACACGGTTGGCCGAACGGTCGAGGTGGTCGAAGGTCACGCACCGAAAGAGATCGGCGATGCGGTGATCAACGCCAATGGCGCGCATGAGTATGGCCTGCATGTTGGGCAAGAGTTGATCGTTGTGGACCGTGATGGTCGGAATACGGTGCGCATTACTGGGCTTATCGACGACCCCCTGGTGCAGGCCACCTCTTTACGCCTCGGGGTAACCGAAGAGACTTACTTGGACTATTACTCCTATGACGAGCGGTTCCCGGCGATCACTGTCGGGGCGAAGGAAGGCGTGGGGGCCGCGGAGGTTGTGGACAACCTGCGCAGCGAGTTTCCTGGACTGAAGATAGAGGCGGGGGAGAAGGTTGCGCAGGAAACGACGGAGCAGATTCGGGACGCTCTGAGCTTTGTTACGTACTTCTTGGTTGCGTTTGGTCTGGTTGGCCTGTTGGTGGGCACGTTCTTGATTGCGAATACGTTCTCCATGATCGTTGCGCAGCGTACGAAGGAGTTTGCGTTGCTGCGGGCGTTGGGGGCGTCGCGCGGGCAGATCACGCGGTCTGTGGCGCTGGAAGCGGCTTTGGTCGGGTTGTTGGGCTCGGTGCTTGGCGTGGTGGCTGGTGCCGGGTTGGTGTTGGCGATTCGTGCGGGGATGAACTCGTTTGGCATGCCACTTCCACAATCGGGAGTGGGGCTGTCTGCCGATGCGGTGGTGGTGCCACTGGTCGTCGGCACGGTGGTGACGGTGCTTTCGGCGCTGGCGCCGGCGCGGAAGGCAGGCAAGGTCCGGCCGGTGGAGGCGATGCGGGCGAGCGAGGCTGCGACGCCGCAGCCATTGATGTGGCGCACCATAGCTGGCGCAGTATTAGTCGTTGTGGCGGTTGTTGCGGCGGGTTACGCAATGGCGTGGGATGACGGTGCGACGCGCCACCGGGCGATCCTGGTTGGTGTGGCTGCGTTGAGCGTGATTAGTGGTCTGTTCCTTGCGGGACCTGCGTTGAGTCTGCCGGTTGTGCCTCCGTTGGGGCGTGTCATCGGGGCACCGTTCGGGGAGGTGGGCAGGCTCGCGTCGACGAATACGCGGCGCAACCCGCGCCGGACCGCAACAACGGCGTTCGCGCTGATGTTGGGCATTGCGCTGGTGACCATGATTGGCATGTTGGGCGCGTCGATGAAGCAGTCGGTAGACGATGTGGCTGCAAGTGAGGTGAACGCGGATTACGTGCTGATGGGCCCGGAGATGGGGTCGTTCCCGGTGCCGGGGGATCTGCCGGACAGGCTCGCTGAGGTGGACGGTGTGGGCAATATCGCGTCGTACACTCAGGCACCGATCACGGTCGACGGAGAGTTTGGCCACCAGTTCGGGCCGGTCGGGATGACGGATGTGCTGCGCGGTGACCCGTCGGATCTTATCGACCTCCACGTGGTCGACGGCGACGTATCGCTGACTGGTGACTCGCTGATCGCACCGGAGCACATCGCCCAAGAGCGCGGCTGGAAGGTCGGTGATACAGTCCAAGTGGCCGCACCGAGTGCTCCGGGAAAGACCGTCGACGTGACGGTTGCCGGCCTGTTTAGTGGGTCGAATGTGTTGCAGATGTTTGTGGTGTCGGATTCGGCGGCGGCGAAGGTGTCGTCGATAAGCAATACGCGCTTGTTGATGGTGGGCGTTGACAGTGACGGCTCCACTGATCTGGAGACGCTGCGCGCGCGGCTGGAAGATGAGGTGCGCGGCGACATTGTGGTGCAGGTGCGCTCCGCGGAGGAGATGAGTGGCGAGGTTACGGCGCTGATCGATCAGATGCTGTTCATCCTGTACGCGCTGTTGTCGCTGGCGGTGGTGGTGGCGGTGCTTGGCATTGTGAATACGCTGACGCTGTCCGTGATTGAGCGTAGGCAGGAGATTGGTATGTTGCGCGCGGTGGGCTCGCAACGTAGACAGATCCGCACGATGATCCTGCTGGAGTCGGTGCAGATGACGGTCTACGGCGCGGTGCTTGGCGTGCTGCTGGGGCTTGGGCTTGGCTGGGCGTTCCTGACGGTGCTTGAGAGCCAAGGCTTGACGACGATTGCCGTACCAACCGGGCTCATCGCCACCGTCTTGGCTGCCTCGGTAGTGGTGGGGCTGCTTGCCGCCGTTTGGCCGGGCCAGCGCGCTGCGAAGACACCGCCACTGGATGCGATTGCGGAGTAGGGCTTAGCGGGTGGCGAACGACGCCACCTGTGCACCGATTCCGGCCGCGAGCACCGCGAACGCCGCGGTGCTTATCCCGTACTCGGCGGCGAGGCGGAACTTGCCGTCTTTAATCAACGCCCCGAGTTGGCGGGCCAACAGTGACAGTGTTGAAAGTGCGCCGGCAAACCCAACACCAACGGCGGTTTGCCACATGGAAGGCAGGAAGATTGCCACGCCGATGATGCCGGAGGCGGCGATGTTGGCAATGAAGGTTGCCATCAACAGGTTGTGCACGACGGCCATGATCGCCCAACGCACAAACCCGCCGAGCATGCCGCCGAAAAAGACACCGAGGACGGCGCCGAGCATCCACGTCGCGTCAGACATGGTGCTTCACCCGTGACGCATCTCCGGCCATCCAGGCCAACGTGGCAGTGCTAAGACCCAGCGTGATGATGAACGCCGCCCACCACACCGAGGTGTGCGACGACGCCAACGCCACCGCAGAAAGGGTGCTGAACCCGCCGAGGAAGCCCACACCCCAAAACGGGCCCGGCGCGAAATACCCCATGGCGTAGCAGGCAGTGAGGTTCACCGCGAAGGTGACGGCCAGGGCGAGCGCTTCCGGGGTGGCGGGACTGACCCAAATGAGCAAAATGAAGCGTGCAAGCGCCCCGAAGCCCGCACCGAGGGCAACGATGAGGCCGGTTTTCAGGGATGTTATCTGCACGTCTGCTCAGTGTAACCCGTTATCCGCCGAAGGCGCGAAGCCCCCAGCGCATACCGAACCACGCGGCGACAATGCCGATCACGGCGGTGGACAGGCCGTAGCGCAGGGCCTCGCTGTGCTTTTTGGCCTTGATGAGCTCGCCGAGTTCTTTGGCAAAGGTGGACCAGGTGGACAGGGCGCCAGCGAACCCGACGCCGAGTGCTAACTGCCACGCGGCCGGGGTGGTGACGGCGAAGCCTGCGACGGTGGAACCGACGACGTTGGCGGCGAAGGTGGCGGCGTGGGCGTTGTGGATGATGCGGGTTAGTCCGTAGCGTGCGGCGCCGCCGAACAGTGCGCCGGCGAAGACGGCGGCGAGGGTAAGGGCGAGGCTGAGAACGGGGATGCTAAGCATGGCGGCGGCCCCTTACGGCGTCGCCGGCGAACCACGCGCCGATGGCGGTGGCGTAGCTCAGTGTGATGATGCCGAGCGCCTCGATGGCCTGCGATTGCATCGCCGCGACCGAAATGGCGGAATAGGTGGTTAAGCCACCGAGGAAGCCCGTGCCCCACAGCGGGCCGGGCTTCAACAGGCCCATGGCGAAGCAGCCGGCGATGTTCACCGCGAAGGTCAGCGCCAGTGCGGCGGTAGAGCCGGGGGCGGCGCCGAGGATGACGAGGTGTCTGACCACTGCGCCCAGCGCCGCGCCGAGGGCGACGGTGAAGGTGGTGGTGAGGGTGTCGTCGATACGCATGGGCGCGAGCCTAGTGCCAATCCATCTTCTGGCGCTCAACGAACGCCGCGACCTCCTCCGGCGACTTCTTCAGGTGCGGATCCCACGCGAGGTACTCGCGGGTCTCGCGCACCACAACGCCGGACAGCAGGAGCAGGCCGATCAGGTTCGGGATGGCCATGAGCCCGTTGGACAGGTCGGAGAAGGTCCACGCCAACTCCAGGGAAGCAACCGCGCCGACAAAGGACAAGGCGGTGAAGAACATGCGGTAGGGGATCGACGCCCACTCGCCGAAGAGTGCCACGATGGCGCGCTCGCCGTAGTAGGACCAGCCCAGGATGGTGGAAAACGCGAAGAAGATCAGCGCCACGGAAACGATCAGGCTGCCCCACTCGCCGGGAAGTGCCTGGCCGAAGGCGGAGGCGGTCATGATGGCGGCTTCCTCGCGGCCCATGTCCCAGGTGCCGGCGGTGACGATGACGAGGCCGGTGATGGTGACGACGATGATGGTGTCGATAAACGTCTGCGTCATGGAAACGAGAGCCTGGCGCGCCGGGTGCTGCGTCTTGGCTGCCGCGGCGGCGATGGCGGCGGAACCCATGCCGGATTCGTTGGAGAAAATACCGCGGGCGACACCGAACTGGATGGCCAGCATGATGCCGGAGCCGACGAAGCCGCCGGTGGCAGCGGTGCCGGTGAATGCGTCGGTGAAGATGGTGGCAATCGCGGCCGGTACGCGGTCTGCCATAAGTACCAGTGCGGTGATGCCGCCGCCGACGTAAATGACAATCATCAGCGGTACGAACGCTGCGGTGATCTTGCCGATGCCCTCAATGCCGCCCAGGACGGCAGCGCCAACGGCGAAGAAGATGATCACGCCGGCCACGTTGGCGCTGATGCCAAACGCGTCGTGCATGCCGGCGGCGATGGAGTTGCCCTGCGCGAGGTTGCCAATGCCGAAGGACGCGAAGATGGTGAACAGGGTAAACGCGGCGGCGAGGAATTTGCCGAAGCCGCCGCCGACACCAGTCTTCAGGTACTCGTGCGGGCCGCCCTGCTGCTTGCCCTTCTTGTCGGTGGTGCGGAAGCGCACACCCAGGTAGGCCTCGGAGTACTTCGACGCCATGCCGACGATGCCGGTGAGCCAGATCCAAAACAGTGCACCAGGGCCACCGATGGAGATCGCGGTGGCCACACCGACGATGTTGCCGGTACCCACCGTCGCCGCCAGCGCGGTGGTCAGTGCCTGGTAGTTGGAGATGTCGCCCGCGCCCTCTTCAGCCTTATCGACGAACGCATGACGCGTCGCCCGACCCAGCGTGCGGAACTGGATACCGCGCAGCCGGACAGTGAGGAACAAACCAGTGCCCAGCAGCAGCGGAATGAGGACGAAAGGCCCCCAAACGATGGACGAGATAGTGCTCAAAATGTCGTTGAGGGTGGAAGCCATGCGGAAGAGTAAAGCATACGCATAGCCGAATAATATAAAACTGGCAGAGTTTAGATTCACGGACGATGATGGAGCTGTCCATACACACCCTCAGCCCGCAACAAAAGGAGCCCCCATGGCACACGAGCGCGCCGGCCAACCCGCCCGCGACGAGGACCTCATCGACATTGCCGAGCTGGTCACCGCCTACTACACCCGCGATATCGACCCCGACAATGTGGACCAGCAAGTGGTGTTCGGCACCTCGGGTCACCGCGGGTCGTCGTTAGATAATGCATTCAACGAAGCGCATATCTTGGCGACGACGCAGGCGATCGTCGATTACCGCCGCGGCGAAGGTATCACCGGTCCGGTCTACATCGGCCGTGACCCCCACGCCCTGTCGGAGCCGGCGATGGTTTCCGCGCTCGAGGTGCTCATTGCCAACGAAGTGCCAGTGCGTGTCGACGCCGCCGGGCGCTACACCCCAACCCCAGCCGTCTCCCACGCGATCTTGACCCACCCCGGCGGCAACGCCGACGGCATCGTGGTTACCCCATCGCACAACCCACCGCGCGACGGCGGCTTTAAATACAACCCGCCAAGCGGCGGACCCGCACCGGCGGAAGCTACGGACTGGATTGCGCGCCGGGCCAACGAATACATTGCCGCAGGCCTGAGGGGCGTGAAGCGGGTATCGGTCAGTGGCGTGCTGGACGAGCGTGCGGAGAAGTTCGGCTACCTCGATCACTACGTCTCCGACCTGGACAGCGTGGTGGATATGGACGCCATCAAGGCATCTGGCCTGCACATCGGCGCAGACCCGATGGGTGGGGCGAGCGTGGACTACTGGGGAGCGATCGGGGAGCGCTACGGGCTGAACCTCGTGGTGGTCAACCCACGCGTGGACGCCACCTGGCGGTTCATGACCCTGGACACCGACGGCAAGATCCGCATGGACTGCTCCAGTGCAGACTCCATGGCATCGCTCGTGCATAACCGCGACAAGTACGACCTGGCCACCGGCAACGACGCCGACGCGGACCGCCACGGCATTGTCACCCCGGACGCCGGGCTGATGAACCCGAATCACTACCTCGCCGTGGCCATCGAGTACCTGTTTAGTCACCGCGACGGCTGGGCGAAGGACACGGCGGTGGGCAAGACCTTGGTGTCCTCGTCGATGATCGACCGCGTTGTCGCATCGCTCGGGCGTGACCTCGTCGAGGTCCCGGTTGGATTCAAGTGGTTCGTGCCAGGACTCGTCAGCGGCACCATCGGCTTCGGTGGCGAAGAATCCGCCGGTGCGTCCTTCCTGCGCAAAAACGGCAAGGTCTGGTCCACCGACAAGGACGGCCTGATCATGGACCTGCTCGCCGCCGAAATCACTGTGGTAACAGGCAAAACTCCGTCGCAGCGCTACGCCGAGCTCGAAGCGCAGTACGGCTCGCCTGCATATGCGCGTATCGACGCCCCCGCAAACCGCGAAGAAAAAGCCACCCTGAAGGCCCTTTCGCCCGACCAAGTGCAGGCGAGTGAACTGGCGGGTGAGGTTATCTCTGCAAAGCTAACGGAGGCCCCAGGAAACGGCGCGGCCATCGGCGGACTGAAGGTGACCACCGAAAACGCCTGGTTTGCCGCGCGCCCCTCCGGCACCGAAGACAAGTACAAGATCTACGCCGAATCGTTCCTCGGCGCGGAGCACGTGGCGCAGGTGCAGGAAGAAGCCAAAGCGCTCGTGTCACAGGTCTTGGGCAAATAGGGGAGTAGAATCAGCCGAGTGAGCACAACGACAGCCGCGCCTGCAACGCGCGACACAAAAACACTGGTCCTGGACGTGTTGTCCGCGTTAGCGCGGTTCTACATGGCCTACATTTGGATCTCTGCTGGGTGGGCAAAAATTGGTGTCCACCTGGATACCGCCAAAACCATCGAGGCCTACGAAATCTTCACCCCAGCCTGGTCCGACTTGCTGGCCCATATCATCGGGCCGCTCGAGCTCGCAGGTGGTTTGTTGCTGCTGCTGGGCATCAACCTGCGCTGGTCGGGCAAGGTGTCCATCTACGTGCTCGTGCTGTTCATCATCGGCATGCTGTCCGCTTGGCAGCGGGGACTCGTTATCGACTGTGGCTGTTTCGACCCGTCCGCAGCCGGCGAAGGGGAGACGAATCTGCTCGCTACGGTGTTCCGCGATGTCATCTACATCGCCATCACAGGCTTCATGATGTGGCGCCCGTTTAAGAAGTTTGCAATTTACCCCTAAACTTGACCGTTGTACGCAGTACCCGTCCACCGCGCCGTGATCGCGGCGCCAACAACAGGAGACACGTGTGACCACACGCAAAGTGCAAAACCCGAACCAGAGCGGTAGCAAGGCCTTCATCTGGGCCGTCGTCGCTGTTATCGCGATTGCCCTGCTCGTCATCGGCATCATTGTCTACAACGGCAAGGCAAACCGCAGCGCTGCAAAGCAGGCGGAGATGATCGACGTCACCGGTATCAACGTCGAGTGGAACCAAGAAGAAGACATCATCCACATCACCGGCGAAAACAAGGATGCCAACAAGGCTGAACTTTTCGAAGACTTCTCCTGCTCCCACTGTGCAGACCTGCACGTTGCTACCGATGAGCAGATGCTGGAGAAGGTCCGCGCGGGTGAAATCAACGTGGACCTGCGCCCGATGACCGCACTCGATGGCGGCATGACGGGCCACTCCACCAAGGCACTGGCTGCCGAGCTGGCGCTGCTGGCCCACGGCGATTTCTCTTCCGCGTTCACCTTGCGCAACTTCCTGTTTGAGAACCAGCAGTCGGCGTACAACAAGTACGACGAGAACGGCTTCGCAGATCTGGCCGCAGACTACGGTGCAAGCGATGAGGCTGTGAAGGATATTCGCGACGGCAAGTTCATCGACACCGCGAAGCGTCTTGGCGACGACAACCGCAAGTACCAGGAAGACAAGACCGGTGAGGCATGGACCCCGCGCGTGCTTGTCGATGGCGAGGATGTGGAAAAGCTCGTCGATATTGAGGAACTCCGAGAGATCACGGGCAACCCGAACCTCGACGAGAAGGAGGACTCTCCGCGTGACTTCTGGCCGGAGGTCCTGGCCAGCCGCTAAACACAAAGACCAATATCGGCTTTTAGCCCCAAGCGGCCTGCATTTGCCCAGGTCGCATCCTGAAGCGGTGGCTAAAAGCCGATATCGCCTTTTGTGGGGGCTGGCGATTTGGCCGGGGGCGGGCTGGCCCGGTATATTGGCCAAAGTTCCAAGGGGCTATGGCGCAGTTGGTAGCGCACCACACTGGCAGTGTGGGGGTCACGGGTTCGAATCCCGTTAGCTCCACTCCACAACTACATACCGTTTACATACGGGGCTATGGCGCAGTTGGTAGCGCACCACACTG
>NZ_KV826393.1:121590-172967 GCF_001835905.1 Corynebacterium sp. HMSC034E11 | reverse complement strand
TGGGGGTCACGGGTTCGAATCCCGTTAGCTCCACGTAACATGAGAAAATCGAAACTTGCCCCGCCTGATGGCGGGGCAGTTTTGTTTCTGCGGTGACGTGGGCCGGGCACCGATGCTGGTGTGTGCGAGAGCGCTGGCGGTGGTCTGCTCGGGGTGTAGCGAGAGAGACGGCGGTGAGCACGAACCGCTGTGTTCGCTGAGAGGCCGGCGCAGGGGGATCTTGAGTCATCTCCGCCTTTCAGTATGCCGATACGTTGTCAGAGCGCGGTAGATTTGGGGGCCGCATACAGGGAGCATGAAAGTCAGACTCCCGATCATCGGCGCATGTGCTCGGAGGCAAGTCGCGCGAAGGTGAGGGTGTCGGTCCATTCGCCCTTGCTGAACCAGTCCTGGACGTGATGTGCTTCGAGCCGGAGCCCGACACGACGAGCCAGTGCTGCCGAGGCGCTGTTTCGGGCATCCATCTGCGCGGTGACGCGGTGGAGCCGGTAGTGGTCAAACCCGAGGGCGAGTACTGCTCGGACGGCTTCGCTGGCGAAACCTTGCCCACCGTGCGCCGGGTTGAGAACCCACCCGATCTCGCCTTGACGGTGCTCGTGATCGGTGAGCCACTACGCGACGTCTCCGATCGGGACGCCGTCACGCTCGATGACCAGCGCAAGCGCGCCAGTCTCGCCATCGATGTCAGTCTTCGCTAGGCGTTCGGTGAGCTTGTCGTGGGTGACTTCCGCGGCCCTTGGCTCGTCCAGCAGGTAGCGGGCAACGTAGGGTCGCGAGTACAGCTCGTGAAGCCATTCGGCATCGTCGTCGTTATGTGGACGGAGTCGAAGCCGCTCCGTCGCCAACGGCCACTAGGCGGTGGGCTTGAGATCGCGCCGGTAATGGAATAGTTCCTCGCACCGTCCTGCGGGCGTGGTCCCGACGGCTCGCTCGACCGCGCGGAACCCTGCGTTCGTCAAGCACCGCTGGGAGGCCTTGTTCTCCAGTAGCGTGCGTGCTGTCAAGGTTTGCAGTCCACTGCTGCGTGCGAAGTGCGATGCCAACTCCAGGCCCCGGCGAGCGTGCCCTGCTCCCCGCGCATCCGGATGAATCCAGAACCCGACCTCGGCAGCCTCGGAGCTGACGTCGAAGAGCACCAAGGAGCCCACAAACCGGTCCGTCTCGGCGTCGACAAGCGCGAGGACTGCCAGCGTGCCGGACGACAGACCCTTAGCAACCTCGTCACGGATCATCCGTCGCACGGACTCTGGGGTGTAGTCGGACTCGGGTAGGTGGCCGAAGCGCCGCACAGCTTCATCCTTGGTGCCGGCTGCGTACGCGTCTGCATCCAGCTCAGAGAGGGGTCGTAGGCGAGTGTTCTCAAAGGTGATCGGGAGGGTGGTGGCATCCAGCATGTGCTAAACCTAACATAGAACGGATAGCTAACTGAAGCGTGTTTGGTTAGGTTGGTGGGGTGAACTACTGGGAACACCGCAAACCTGTGCGACGCCTCCGCGCAGTGGACATTGGGGAGGTTGCGAGGGCATCGGTGAGGCTGCTGGACGAAGGCGGGTTGAGGGCCCTCACCCTGCGATCTGTGGCGCAACAGGTGGGGGTCGCTCCAGCCAGCCTGTACTCCCGCGTCGAATCCGTCGACGATCTGTTTGACCTCGCCCTCGACACAGCGCTTGCAGACGATCCCGTGATGTCCGAGTCGATCCGCAACGCCGACCTGCCTGCCCTGATGCACGCCTTCTTCGCGCACCTCACGACCCATCGGTGGGCCGGTCAGGTCATCGGTATGCGCGCTCCCAGGGGCCCGGCATACCTGGCCCTTTCCGAGCGGATGTGCGTCCTGCTCGAACAAGCGGGTACCCCGGATCCGCTGGGAACTGCGTACCGATTGTCCAACCTGGTGATTGGCGCCTCGCTGACCGCACCCATGGCGTCTGACGAGAGGCGCGTCGCCATTGACCCTGACCAAGCTCCTACCTATGCGCGGCTCCGCGCGACGCACCACATAAGCCCACGCGAGATTCTCTCCGACGGCATCACTGCACTCCTGTCGTGAGGGGGCCCTTTGATTCGGGGCTGCCCTGCGTTGCTGATGGCCACGGGATGGTCTCGGTGAGAGCGCGCCCCTTCAAAATGCGCCGATGGTTCGGCCAGGCGGATCCCGACGATGCCGGTGAACTGCCGT
Source organism: Corynebacterium sp. HMSC034E11 (assembly GCF_001835905.1). Classification (NCBI taxonomy): domain Bacteria; kingdom Bacillati; phylum Actinomycetota; class Actinomycetes; order Mycobacteriales; family Corynebacteriaceae; genus Corynebacterium; species Corynebacterium sp. HMSC034E11. Next base: position 170,788 of record NZ_KV826393.1, on the reverse strand, counting down.
GCGGCATGTTTACGGCTGCGCCACCCGACTTTTGTCATGGCGACGCCGATTGGAAGATCAGTCTCGACCAGAAGGTGAGCCAGCCGAAGAGTCCGAATGTGAGCCAGGTACCGCATGGGCGGCATCCCGAATCGTAGTGTGAACGCTCTGCCCAGCTGTGGCACCGAGAGGTTAACCAGCGCAGCAAGGTCACGGAGTCACCAATCCCGTAGAGGTGCTTCTGCGAGCAGCCACGTTGGCAGTTCTGGTGCGAGACCCGCAAGCTGCCGACCGGGCGTCAGAGACCGTTCCAGCGGACCAGCCGCAGGCACCTCGCAGCGTGTGAACTCGGCCGACGGCCCCAGATGACTGGTCGCGCGGTCGGCGGTAAGTTTTTCGACGTCGGCAACGGAAGTGACCAGGCGTGTGTGGCCGGTGCGGAGCAACTAGTGTGGACCATGACTGGTGGCGCTGGTGACCGGCCCCGGCACTGCGAGGACCGGGGTGTCCAGGGCGGCGAGTCTCTCTCGATTCCCGGTGCTCGCCGCTAAGATGGGGGCAAGGGTAACGGCTAGCGGTTCAAGGAGGCAGAAATGGCGCGTGCTGACCTGCTACTTGACCTCGTCGAAGCCGAGAGACGTGGTGATCGAGACCGATTTCGCGTTCTCGTCGAAGCTGTAATCGCTGAGGAGCGAGCCAACCAGCACCACCTTGTCGCCGACCGCTTGTCCGAGCTGATTACCACTACTGGGCAGAGCGCTCCGCGTGACGACCATGCGGCAGCTATGCGCGACCTGATCCAGGAGATCGTTCCTCAACGCCGCTTGGAAGAGCTAGAGCTCGCACCGGTCCCTCGTCGGGTCGTCGCTGAGTTGATTGAAGAGCAAAAGCGTTCCGAGCTGCTCCGCAGTTACGGAATCGAGCCCCGCAACCGACTCCTGTTGTCTGGTCCGCCGGGTAACGGCAAGACCAGCGTCGCCGAGGCGATCGCCTCAGAACTGATGCTACCCTTCTACGTCATCCGTTATGAAGGAGTGGTCTCAAGCTTCTTGGGCGAAACCGCTGCACGGCTCGACAATGCCTTCGAGTTCGCACGGACGCGCCGTTGCGTCCTGTTTTTCGACGAACTTGACACCATTGCTAAAGAGCGATCGGACGAGCACGAGACAGGAGAGATCAAGCGCGTGGTCTCGACACTGCTGCTCCAGATCGACCGGCTGCCTCCGCATGTCCTTCTAGTCGGGGCGACAAACCACAGCGAGCTTCTCGACCGGGCAGCATGGCGACGCTTCCAGATCCGCGCCGAACTCGGACCACCCAGCCGTGCTCAAGCGACGCGCTTTCTCGAACGCCTCGCCGCTCGGCTGGGCGGTGATCTCGGATTTGCCCCGCGTACTCTGGCGGACAAACTTGCGGGAGCTAGCTTCTCCGAACTGGAAGAGTTCGCTCTCGACGTGCGTCGCAGAGCAGTCCTTGAACTCCCCGACAGCAACCTCCGGAAGATCGTCGAAGAACGTCTGGAGAACAGACGAGATCGGGCAACGGGATGACGGCCGAGCCTCGGCCCCTCCTGGCATTCGGGGCACCAAAGGTTGCAGGCCGACCAAAACAAAAGCCCCGCGATCTGCCACGCTTGTCTAAACCAACCAGCGGCAGGCAGGGCGCACGCCTGACACCGCAATTTGGTGAACTGCGCTCGGCGTTCGATGCTGAGCGCGCACGTCTCTCGCCTGACGCGCGGGATGAGGTAGATCCGGCCTTGGTAGTGGTCTTTGACCTCGCCGGCAGCGTCACGGATTTCCGCAACGCGATCGACAAAGTCGACGGGCTGGAGTTCTTGTCTGAATTGATCGGGGAGCAATCTGACCCTGACGACGATTTCCACATGGTGGAGTCCAAGAGCGGCCGTATGGACAAGCCCGTTCAGCACTCCCTGTACCTAATGTTGTCGAACGCAAAAGCGATTGATCAACTCCTCAGCTTGTTCAAGACTTGGCAAACAGACCCAACAACAAAGTTTGCTCGTGGCCTCGGCAGGTTCAAGACAGCGTTCGAACAGCTCACCTCAATCAGACGCTGGGGGCCAGAGGATCGCATCCGAGAGACCGGCCTTCGCGAACAGTGGCAAGAGACGCTCGACCTCGTCGGCCAATCCGTGAGCACTGTGATGGTTGAAATCGAGCTGTGGTACCGCTCCGATGCTAGACAGCGCACCACCGCGCAAGCGCACGTCGAGCAAGTCATCGCCGACAGTGGCGGGCGTGTGCTCGATCGCTCTCAGATCGGGGAGATCAGCTACCACGCCCTGCTTGCCGAACTGCCGATTCAACAGGTTTATTCACTGACCACCGAGGGGGCCGAGTCGATCCAACTGCTGGCCACAGACGAGGTCATGTTTGTCAGCCCGTTCACCCCTATGCACGTCGCACCGCCGACTACGGAAACGAATATTCAGTTCGACCTGGAACCCCGAAGAGGTGCCCCTTCTGAGCTGCCTAGGGTCGCCTTGCTGGATGGGTTGCCGTTTGCTAACCATGACGCCCTCGCAGGTCGACTGATAGTCGATGATCCTGATGGTCTTGGCGAGGACTACCCGCTGGTCTCTCGTTACCACGGCACGGCGATGGCGTCCTTGATCATTCATGGAGACCTTGCCACCCGCAGTGAACCGATCGACCGGCCCCTTTATGTGCGCCCAATCATGCAACCCCACGAGTTCATGCCAGGACACGAACAGATCCTGCCAGACAGGCTGTTCCCTGACCTGCTACACCGCGCGGTCAAGCGAATCGTTGAAGGTGATGCCGGCCACGGCCCTGTCGCACCCAGCGTGCGCGTCATCAACCTCTCTATCGGGTCCCAAGCACGAGCGCTCGTGAGAAGGATGAGCCCTGTTGGTCGGTTACTCGACTGGCTAGCTCACTCCTACAATCTGCTGTTCATCGTCAGCGCTGGCAATCACCTCGACCCAATCACAATTCCCGTTACCGTGGCCAGCGACCCCGAATCCGCTCGATCCGCTGCAATCCGAACCCTCCACGACAGCGCGCTGTTGCGTGGCATCCTCCCTCCAGGAGATGCTCTCAACGCACTCACCATCGGAGCGACCCACGCCGACGGACTTGGCGATATCGACGTACCAGACACCGCCTGGGACATTACGCACCCGAACGGACCTGCCCACTACGGCGCGACGGGACCCGGCGTCGATCGATCAGTAAAGCCCGACTTGCACCACACCGGTGGCAGAGCGCTCTACACCCGTCCTGTCATTCCATCCGATCGCCTAGAAACCGTCGCCGTGAAACTGGCCCAGACCGCAACTACCGGTCCGGGGCTCCAGGTGGCTGCGCCTGGGCGAGCAGGCGCAACCAACAACACTGTCTTCAGTGTCGGCACGAGCAACGCAACGGCACTGGTAACGCGCGAGGCCAGCCGACTCTTCGATGTCCTTGAAGCTGGCTCCGACGATTCAGAAGACGCGCCGCTGCCAGATCCTCAATATCATCCCCTACTAGTGAGAGCCCTCCTTGCCCATGCGACAAGCTGGGGTGATTGGGAACCGCAACTGCGCCGCGAACTCAATCTGAGCAATCGGGAAGCTCGTCGACGCCTGACCGCGCTTCTGGGCTACGGGCGCCTCGACACAGATCGACTTGGCGCTGCGGCCACAAACAGAGCAGTCCTAGTCAGCGGAGGGCTGATAGCCGGCGACCAACGTCACACCTACGAATTGCCACTCCCGACTTCGCTTCGTGCACGCGCAGAATGGCATCGCCTCACCATCACCCTGGCGTACATGGCTCCCACTGTCAGTCGGCTCAACCGCTACCGAGCTGCGAAGGTGTACTTCGCCACTCCAGACAAGCAACTCGCAGGCGGAGAACGCATTGATGCGGAGCACAACTCGGTCAGGCGAGGGAGCCTCCAACACGAGATTATCCAAGGCAGCCGCGCCATGGTGTTCGGCGACGATGATACGTTCCCGATCCACGTTGAATGCATGGACGATGCCCAACACCTTGGTGCTGGTAAGACGGTGCGATACGCACTGGTGGTCTCCATCGAGACAGCAGAGCAGACCTCGACCACGATCCACGACGAAGTACGGGCAAGACTGCGGCAGCAAGCCCGCGATCGAGTGCGCGGCCGGGTACAGAGCTGATATACACGGCGAAGGACTGCATACTCTGACCCAGCTCCCGCTGGGAACAGCAGCGCCCGTCACGATGTCTTGATCTCTTGGCCGAAGCCGTGGGGCTCCGCTCGGACACGACCGTGCGTATCGCGCATCACCACGCCGAAGATGATCAAATGTTTGCGGACCGTCCCCGCCGTGTAGCCGAACTTGTCGCCTACACGCTCCAGTGAAACCCCTTGCTCATACATGGCACGCATCAGCCGAATCTCACTGCTGGACGGTGATTGGTTACGGAGGATGACACCGCGTTCCCGAAGGAGACGAGCGAGCCGCTCGTGCGCAATACCAGCCTGTCGGGCCACAGCTTTCAGAGACCCGCCGGCAGCGTAGGCGGTTTCCGCTCGCTGGAGGAGGTCTTAGGATGCTCGCGGCGCCTGCTGTGGATGGCGTTTCCACGGTGCGTCCTGTGCCGTTCAGTGCGGATTGACCGGTGCGCTCGCACCATCTGAATCACGGCCGGGGCAAGTTTCGACAAGTCTACCGCTAGCCCGACGTCGAAATGCAACTACCCGGCTGTTCGGCTGGGCAGTTCTTGCGTTGCGGGGCTACGGCGCTACTGAGCGGCCCGGCGCATGCCTTCGAAGTATGCGTTGCCATCAGCGCCGGTGTAGCAGGCGTGTGAATCCACGGGCCACACGTCGCGCGCTTGCTCGCACGTGAACAGGCTCCCATAGGGGCCGATGGTGGCCCACTCCATGGCTGGCGGGCCCGATCGCGCCAGCGCGGGTTGCGCCGGTGCCTGCTGCTGCAGTGCGGGCTCCGGTGCTTGTTGTTGGTTCGCGGCATCGCGTTCGGCCGCTTTGCGCTCTGCTTCCGCGGATTTCGACGCTGCTGCGGCAGAGGAGGACGCGGCCGCCGAGGAAGACGACGAGGCGGCGGCCTCCTTCTCCTCGGCTTCCTTGTCCAAACGCGTGAGGGCGGCGTTGAGCTCCTCGCGGTTGATGATGCCGTCGCCGTCGGCGTCGTCGAGCACATCGAGCTTGTAGCTGAGCTGGCGCATGTCGGATTCGCACCCGTCGTTGCCGTCAGCACACTGCGGAGGCGATAGCGGGGCTGGTGCCGGCGATGATGTCGGATGGGTTGCCGCAGGAGGCCAAAGTAAGGGCCGCGGCGCAGACGAGGACGGGCGTAAGTTTCCGGTGCATTGTTAGGAATCTAGCGCGATCTCATCGACCGGGAGCTACGCTGAGCTGCATGTTTGTGTCACCGATCGGCCCGTTGCGCTTCGTCGCCAGTGAGCGCGGCGTGGCCCGCGTGTGCTTCGAAGGGGAGCCCTTGCTTATTGGCGCACCTTCGGACCACCCCGTAGCCGCCCAACAGCTCAGCGAATACTTCGCCGGCACGCGCCGGGAGTTCTCCGTGCCGCTGGACCTGCAGAACGTGACTGAGTTCCGCGCTGCGGTGCTGCGGGAGCTGGCGAAAGTCCCGTACGGGGAGACCACCTCCTACGCGCAACTCGCCCGCGCGGTGGGCAACCCGAAGGCGGTACGTGCGGTGGGCACTGCGTGCGCGACGAACCCGCTGCCGATTTTCATCCCGTGCCACCGCGTGCTGCGTGCCGACGGCTCCCTTGGCGGCTACCGTGGCGGCACCGAAGCGAAACGTTTCCTGTTGCGATTGGAGGGCATCGATGTCTGAGACCTTTGTCAAGCACGGCAGCGCGCCGGGAGCGGCGGCGGCCGAGGCGGCGTACCTGCGCTGGCTGCGCGAGGGGTCCAACGCGGTGGTGGAGGTGCTCGACCTGGACGAGGACGCCAACACTGTGACCATTGAGCGCGTTGGCAGCGCGCGGCCCACCAAGGACGCGGCGCGCCAGGCCGGCCGGGAGTTGGCCGCCATCCATGCGATGGGCGCGGACGCGTTCGGCGCGCCGGCGGACGGATGGGACGGCCCGAACTTCATCGGCACCCGCGAGCAGTCATGCGTGCCGACGACACGCTGGGCCGAGTTCTACACCGAGCAGCGCGTCCTACCGTTTGCGCAGCACGCCGTACGCGCCGGCAACCTCGACCGGGAGGGGCTGGAGACGGTGCAGCGCGCGTGCGAGGCACTGGTGCGCGAGGACGAGGACGCGCCGCTGGCCCGCATCCACGGCGACCTGTGGACCGGCAACCTGCTGTTCTCCCCGGAGGGCCCGCGGTTTATCGACCCAGCCGCGCACGGCGGCCACCCGCTGACCGACATCGCGATGCTGGACCTGTTCGGCGCGCCGCACTTCGATGCGATCATCGACGGCTACCTCGACGCTGGGGGAGGCCTGGGCCGGGCCTGGCAGCGGCGCATCGTCGTCCACCAGCTGCACCCGCTCGCGGTGCACGCGTGGACGCACGGCCCGTCCTACGGCTCGGCGCTGGTGCGGGCGGCGGAGGAGACCCTGCGCGTGGTGGGTTAGGGGTTGACCGGGGAGTGAATGCCCGCTACTCTGCGTTGTAATACATGTAATACAACGGGAAGGTGGCGCATGGGTGTCGAGGAACGGCTGCAAGAGCTGCTGGCTGAACAGGCGGGTAGCGCCACCGTCTCCATGCGGGAACTGAACCAAAAGACGCGTGCGGTGATCGACCGTGTGATCAAGGAGAGGATTGCATTGACAGTGACGGACAGGGGAAGGCCGATTGCGGAAATTCATCCGGTGAGCCAGAAAGTGGGCTTGGACCGGCTTGAGGAACTGGGGCTTCTGGAGCAGAGGGGGAAACCATTCGAGGCGGACTGGGAACCCGTCCAGCTCGACTTCACTCTGGGGGAATGGCTTGAGGAGGAGCGCGGTGAGGACCGCCTGGAGCGGGTGATGGCGGACCTCCGCGCCCTGGACAGTACTCACGCAGGCAAGGGTGAAGGTGATGAATAGGGGGAAGCCCGTTGTATACGTCGACTCGTCCGTGCTCATTGCGTCGATCGGCAATGAGTCGTACGGCGAGTGGGCGAGAGAGGTCTTGGCGGGGCAAGAGGTAGTAAGTTCAGCCATCGCTAAAGTAGAACTGGCACGTTTTGTTCACCGGGTGGGGCAATTGAGCGACCGCATCCGCGCGGTGATGTCGGCAGTCTCGTTCGCGAAAGTGGACGATCAGGCAATCGCAGCCGCAACGGCGGTCAGTGGTGAAGTAAAAGCGCTCGACGCCCTGCATGTTGGGACTTGGGCAAGGATGCAATCACTAGGGCTGAACTGCCCATTCATTACGGCGGACCGGAAACAAGCAGCAGCTGCACTATCGGTAGGGGCGACGGTGGTTCACCCCTATGGTGGAGATCTGCTCTAGCTGCGCCACCAAGTGTCGGCAGGGCCCGGCGGCATGTGGCGCTTGTGCTGGCCGATGCGCCACAGGTGCTCGAGGCGCTTCTGGGCGTCGGCGGGGATGGTCTTGCCTTCGAGGTAGTCGTCGATGTGTGCGTAGGTGATGCCAAGCGCTTCCTCGTCGGGAAGGGCTGGGCGGTCCTCCTCCAGATCGGCGGTGGGCACCTTCTCCCACAGGCGCGGATCGGCGTCGAGGTGCTTGAGCATTGTCGCACCCTGGCGCTTGTTCAAGCCTGCCAGTGGGATGAGGTCGGCCGCGCCATCGCCGTGCTTGGTGAAAAACCCGGTGACGTTCTCCGCTGCGTGATCGGAGCCGATGACCAGCAGGCCACGCTCACCAGCGATGGCGTACTGGGCGATCATGCGCATACGTGCCTTGACGTTGCCTTTGTTGAAGTCGCCGAGTCCCTCCACACCGAGCGCGCCTGCGACGGCTCCGGACAACGCGGTGGTGGCCGGCTCAATGTCCACGGTTACAGTCTCGTCCGGAGCGATGAACCGCAGCGCCAGTTGCGCGTCGTCCTCGTCGGCCTGCACGCCGTGGGGGAGACGGACAGCGACAAACTCGGCAGCCGAGCCAGCCTCGCGTCGCTTCTCTACCGCGAGCTGGGCCAACTTGCCGGCGAGGGTGGAGTCCTGCCCGCCGGAAATGCCAAGCACGTAGCCTTTTGCGCCGGTGTGGTCGAGGTAATCGGCCAAGAATTGCACGCGGCGGTCGATCTCTGCGGCAGGGTCGATAACGGGGGACACGCCGAGTGCGGCGATGATCTCGGATTGCATAGCGCTCATCGTATATGGGAGGGGGATACGTGAGGGTTTTGATTCAGCGCGGGGGATGTGTAACATTTATCCCCGTGTTGCGACCCGGCAGTTCGCCGTGCGTCGCTAATTGCAGGTAATCCGAGCAGAAAGGAGCGCCCGATGAAGGTCCGCAAGTCGCTTCGGTCGCTGAAGAACAAGCCGGGCGCCCAGGTTGTGCGCCGCAACGGCAAGGTTTACGTGATCAACAAGAAGGATCCGCGCTTCAAGGCCCGTCAGGGTTAATTGTCGCGAGCAGGCGCCCCGTCACCGTGTGGTGGCGGGGTTTTTGCGTTCCCAAAAACAGGCGAAGTTCTAGGGCGGGATGAATCTATTTCGAGGAAATTACACCCGTGAAACAACAAAACTGTGTGTTGCGGATGAGCGTGCGGACTACATGTAGGTAATTCTGGGCACCTATCCTGGGAATATCACCCATGTAACTACTACATGTAGTAGCAGTTGCCCTTCTCAGCCCCAAGGTATAGTGTCTCTTGGTGTTGCCCCGCGGAGACGGGGACAGAAGAAAATCTCCCCAAAGAACCCGCAGAGAAGGGACCACAAGCGATGTCGATCACCGTTTACAGCAAGCCGGCTTGCATGCAGTGCAAGGCAACCGAGAAGGCGCTGAAGAAGGCCGGCCTTGAGTACACCACCGTCGACATTTCTGTGGACGAAGAGGCCCGCGATTACGTGATGGCCCTCGGCTATGTTCAGGCTCCGGTGGTTGAGGCTAACGGTGAGCACTGGTCCGGCTTCCGCCCGGAGCGCATCAAGGGTCTGCTCGCAGCGGCTTAAGCGTCGCGCGCATACCGACGCCATGAGGCGCACAACTGGCAGTAGCCTTCTGAAATCTGCACAAGAAAGGTAGTGGCCATGCTGGTCGTCTACTTCTCCTCCGCCACTGAGAACACGAAGCGGTTTGTGGAGAAGCTCGGCCTTCCTGCGAAGCGGATCCCCCTGCGCAGAACCGATCCGGAACTCGTCGTCGACGAGCCATACATCCTCATCTGTCCCACTTACGGAGGTGGGGTGAGCGTGAGTGGTGGTAATTCCAGGCCGGTGCCGGCGCAAGTGATCCGCTTCATGAACAATGAGGGCAATCGCACCTTGATGCGGGGTGTGATCGCCGCCGGAAACTCTAACTTTGGTGCGGATTACTGCCTTGCTGGGCCGGTGATCGCTGACAAGTGTAAGGTCCCGTACTTATACAGGTTTGAGCTCATGGGCTCGGCCGAAGATGTCGCGCATGTGCGCAACCAACTGATTGAAAACGCTGAACGATTGGGTTTGCGTGGGGGACCGGAGGTCGTCGATACGCAAGCGCACGTGCAGCAGGCTCCGGATGAGTCGGAGCGATTGGCAAAACTGCGCGAAAAATACGCCGGTAAATACAAAAGAACTACGAACTGAAAGGCCTCGAAGTGTCTACTCTGCCCCTCGGTAAGAATGTCCCGGAGCCGGCTCATGAAAAGGACCAGCTGGATTACCACGCGTTGAACGCGCTGCTGAATCTTTATGACGAGAACGGTCAGATTCAGTTTGATAAAGACCGTGAGGCTGCGAACCAGTTCTTCCTGCAGCACGTGAACCAGAACACGGTCTACTTCCACGATCTGGAAGAGAAGATCGATTACCTGGTTACGAACAAGTACTACGAGCCGGACACGATTGAGAAGTACGCGTGGGAGTTTATTAAGGACACGTTCAAGCGCGCCTACTCTTACAAGTTCCGCTTCAAGTCGTTCCTCGGTGCGTACAAGTACTACACGTCGTACACGCTGAAGACGTTCGATGGTCGTCGTTACCTGGAGCGTTTCGAGGATCGCGTGGCTATGACGGCGCTGTTCCTCGCCGATGGCAACCAGGATCTTGCATTCGCGCTTGTCGACGAAATCATGACCGGCCGTTTCCAGCCCGCCACCCCAACCTTCCTCAACGCAGGTAAGGCACAGCGCGGCGAACTTGTGTCCTGCTTCCTGCTGCGTATCGAGGACAACATGGAGTCCATCGGCCGCGCCATCAACTCCTCGCTGCAGCTGTCCAAGCGTGGCGGCGGTGTGGCGCTGCTGCTGTCGAACATTCGCGAGTCCGGTGCGCCGATTAAACACATTGAGAACCAGTCTTCCGGCGTCATCCCTGTGATGAAGCTTCTGGAGGACGCATTCTCCTACGCCAACCAGCTCGGTGCCCGCCAGGGTGCAGGTGCTGTGTATCTGAACGCGCACCACCCGGACATCATGCGCTTCTTGGACACCAAGCGTGAGAACGCCGATGAGAAGATCCGTATCAAGACGCTGTCGTTGGGCGTTGTTATCCCGGACATCACCTTCGAGCTGGCCAAGCGTAACGACGACATGTACCTGTTCTCCCCGTACGACGTCGAGCGTGTCTACGGCGTGCCGTTCGCTGACATCTCCGTGACGGAGAAGTACGAAGAGATGGTCGAGGACCCGCGCATCCGCAAGTCCAAGATCAACGCTCGTAACTTCTTCCAGACCTTGGCGGAGATCCAGTTCGAGTCCGGCTACCCGTACATCATGTACGAAGACACCGCGAACCGTGCGAACCCGGTGAAGACCGGCCGCATCAACATGTCCAACCTGTGCTCGGAGATCCTGCAGGTTAACTCTCCGTCGGTGCTGAACGAGGACCTGACTTACGCGGAAGTCGGCCACGACATCTCCTGCAACCTGGGCTCGCTGAATATCGCAATGGCGATGGATTCCGAGGACTTCGGCCGCACGGTCGAAACGGCAATCCGTGCGCTGACAGCCGTGGCAGACAAGACGTCGATCGAGTCCGTGCCGCCGGTGCGCGACGGCAACGAAGCTTCCCACGCCATTGGTCTGGGGCAGATGAACCTGCACGGCTACCTTGGCCGTGAGCACATCGAGTACGGCTCCGAGGAAGGCCTGGACTTCACCAACGCCTACTTTGCCGCGGTGATGTACGAGTGCATCCGCGCATCCCACAAGATTGCAGTGGAGAAGGGCAGCGCATTCAAGGACTTTGACAAGTCCGAGTACGCAACCGGTGAGTTCTTCGACCGCTACGATCCGGCTGATTTCGCACCGAAGACTGACAAGGTCAGGGCACTGTTTGAAAAGTCCAACATTGCTGTGCCGACGGCGGAGCAGTGGGCGCAGCTCAAGGCAGACGTGGCCCGCGACGGCATTTACAACCGTTACCTGCAGGCCGTGCCGCCGACCGGTTCGATTTCCTACATCAACAACTCGACCTCGTCGATCCACCCGATCGCATCGAAGATCGAGATCCGTAAGGAAGGCAAGATCGGCCGCGTCTACTACCCAGCGCCGCACATGGACAACGAGAACATCGAGTACTTCAAGGACGCGTACGAGATCGGCTACGAAAAGATCATCGATACGTATGCAGTTGCCACGAAGTATGTGGATCAGGGCCTGTCCCTGACCCTGTTCTTCAAGGACACGGTGACCACCCGTGACATCAACCGTGCGCAGATCTACGCATGGCGCAAGGGCATTAAGACCCTCTACTACATCCGTCTGCGTCAGATGGCGTTGGAAGGCACCGAGGTCGAGGGTTGCGTCTCCTGCATGCTCTAAGCACGTAGGGAGGGGCTCGGGGGTTGGGGTTCCCGCCTGTAGGAGGCGGGAACCCCGGGGGTTAAATTTCCATGAACTCGTTGACACCGCGCAGGAGTCGTCGAGAAGCATCTTCTGCACGATCCGGATCGTTGTTGGCGATCGCGTCAGCGAGCTCGATGTGAATCTTCATGGTGTTCATCTCCGGATCGTCCGGCATGATGCCGTACTCGGAGCGCCCCTTCATCACATCCATGATCGGCTGGGTCAACTGGACAAACATTTCGTTGCGTGACGCGGTAAGCAGCAACGAGTGGAAGCGGGCGTCGGCCTCTTGGAACTCCTCAGAGTTACCGGCGACCTGACCGGCGAGCTCCACGATGCGCTCGGCGAGGGCGCACAGCTCGCGTGCTTCCGCAGGGGTGGCATTCGTCGCGGCGAGGCGCGCGGCGGACGGCTCGATTGCGTCGCGAAGTTCGCGCAGGGAAGCGATTTGGGCGTGCCGTTGTTCGTCGCTACGCAAACGCCAAGAAATGATTTGGTGGTCGAACACATTCCACTCGGACTGGGGGAGCACCTTGAGGCCCACGCGGCGTGACGACGACACCAACCCCAACTGCTCAAGCGCACGCATCGCCTCGCGCGCGACCGTGCGAGAGATACCGAAACGCTCGGACAGATCATGAAGGGTGAACGTGTTGCCTTCCGGCTGGACACCCGAGACGATCTCTTCCCCTAACACATCCAGGATGGACGAGAGTAGGGGTTGCGTGGGTGAGCGCTTGTCGCTCGAAGTCACAGTGCCCTCCTTCAGGCAGCTAATTGTGTGTAATTCGTCAGTATCTTAGGCCATTGAGACGCTCATTCAATGCAATTTCAAGCCCGATTTCTCTTATGGGGGTCTCGGGTAGGATGGTCGCCATGACTGACGAATACGCGAGTTACCTTGAGTCTCACACCAAACCGGTGAAGGCGATTAACTGGAACAATGTGCCCGACGACAAGGATCTCGAGGTTTGGGATCGCTTGACGGGTAATTTCTGGCTGCCGGAGAAGATTCCGGTGTCCAATGACATTCCGAGCTGGAACACGCTGACTGAGGATGAAAAGGCCGCGACCATGCGTGTGTTCACCGGCCTGACGCTCCTGGACACAATCCAGGGCACGGTTGGTGCGGTGTCGTTGCTTCCGGATGCTACGTCGATGCACGAAGAGGCAGTGTTGACCAACATTGCCTTCATGGAGTCGGTGCACGCGAAGTCCTACTCCAACATTTTTATGACGCTTGCGGATACCCCTTCTATTAATGAGGCATTCCGTTGGTCTGAGGAAAACGAGTACCTGCAGCGCAAGGCGAAGATCATCCTGTCCTACTACGAGGGCGATGATCCGCTGAAGCGCAAGGTTGCTTCCGTGATGCTGGAATCGTTCCTGTTCTACTCGGGCTTCTACCTGCCGCTGAACTGGTCGGTGCACTCGAAGCTGACCAACACGGCCGACATTATCCGTCTGATCATTCGCGACGAGGCCGTGCACGGCTACTACATCGGCTACAAGTATCAGCTCGGTGTGCGCAACGAGTCCGAAGAGCGGAAGGAAGAGCTTAAGGATTACGCCTTCGATCTGCTGTACGACCTGTACGAGAATGAGAATCAGTACACCGAGGATATTTACGACCCGCTCGGCTGGACTGAGGACGTGAAGCGCTTCCTTCGCTACAACGCAAACAAGGCGCTGAACAACCTTGGCTACGAGGGGCTGTTCCCAACCGATGAGACGAAGGTCTCCCCGGCAATTTTGGCATCGCTTTCGCCAAATGCCGACGAGAACCACGACTTCTTCTCCGGCTCCGGCTCCTCCTACGTCATCGGACGTGCGGAGGATACCCAGGACGACGACTGGGACTTCTAGGCGCACTTTGCTTGTCGACGACGCCTCGCCAACCGGCGAGGCGTCTCCCATTTGCAGACAACGCAGCAGGGTTGACTGCATGGGTTCACCCCGCAAGGGGGAACAGTATTCGGAGAGGCTGGAAAAACAGTGTGCAGAACGTTATGCTGATCCGGTATCACTCGTGGCAGCTGTGCGTGATTCGAGGCAATTCGGGTCAAGTGCAGTTGTCGAAATCAGGAGGATTCAATGACCGCTGTGGCACCTAGGCTGGACAATCACGTCCCGCCGACACGCCCCGAGCCGACGGGCCATGCCCGCAAGGGTTCGCAATTTTATAAGCAACTCATCACGACCGACCACAAAGACCTCGGCATCATGTACATCATCATGTCGTTCGTGTGGTTCTTCGTGGCTGGCCTGATGGCCCTGCTGATTCGTCTGGAGCTCTTCAGCCCAGGCCTGCAGTTCCTGTCCAACGAGCAGTTCAACCAGCTGTTCACCATGCACGGCACCGTGATGCTTCTGGCATTCGGTACCCCAATCGTTTGGGGTTTTGCTAACTACGTTCTGCCGCTGCAGATCGGCGCCCCTGATGTGGCCTTCCCGCGTCTGAACGCATTCGGCTTCTGGGTCACCACCGTTGGTGTTATCGCCATGCTGGCCGGCTTCGTTACCCCGGGTGGCGCTGCTGACTTCGGCTGGACGATGTACATGCCGCTGGCTGACGCAACGCACACGCCGTCCGTTTCCGCCAACCTCTGGATTGTCGGTGTAGGCGCTACCGGTGTGGGCACCATTGCTTCCGCCGTGAACATGCTCACCACTGTGCTGACCATGCGTGCGCCGGGTATGACCATGTTCCGTATGCCGGTGTTCACCTGGACGGTGTTTGTTACCTCGATCATCGCGCTGATGATCTTCCCGCTGCTGACCGCAGCTGCAATGGGTGTGCTCTTCGACCGTCTCATCGGCGGCCACATCTACGACACCGCTAACGGCGGCACGATCCTGTGGCAGCACCTGTTCTGGTTCTTCGGCCACCCTGAGGTGTACGTCCTCGCACTGCCGTTCTTCGGCCTGGTGTCCGAGATCGTCCCGGTGTTCTCCCGTAAGCCGATCTTCGGCTACATCGGCCTGGTCTTCGCAACCCTGGCTATTGCAGGTCTGTCCATGGCTGTGTGGGCACACCACATGTTCGCCACCGGCGCTGTCCTGCTTCCGTTCTTCTCGTTCATGACCTTCCTGATTTCGGTTCCGACCGGTGTGAAGTTCTTCAACTGGCTCGGCACCATGTGGAACGGTCACCTGACGTTCGAGACCCCGATGCTGTGGGCAACGGGCTTCCTGTTCACCTTCCTCTTCGGTGGTCTGACCGGCATTATGCTGGCTGCTCCGCCGTTGGACTTCCAGCTGCACGACTCCTACTTCGTGGTTGCGCACTTCCACTACACCCTGTTTGGTACCGTGGTGTTCGCTTCCACCGCTGGCGTGTACTTCTGGTTCCCGAAGATGACCGGTCGCATGCTCGACGAGAAGCTGGGCAAGATTCACTTCTGGCTCGTTGTTATCGGCTTCAACCTGACCTTCATGGTTCAGCACTGGCTGGGCAACATGGGTATGCCGCGTCGTTACGCTGACTACCTCGACACCGATGGCTTCACCCTCCTGAACCAGGTGTCCACTGTTGGCTCCTTCATCCTGGGTATCGGCTTCCTGCCGTTCATCTGGAACGTGTTCAAGTCCTGGCGCTACGGCGAGATCGTCACCGTCGACGATCCGTGGGGCTACGGCAACTCCCTCGAGTGGGCAACCTCCTGCCCGCCGCCGCGCCATAACTTCACCTCCCTGCCGCGTATCCGCTCCGAGCGTCCTGCGTTCGAGCTGCACTACCCGCACATGGTGGAGACCCTGCGTCGTGAGGCCCACACTGGCCACCGCGAGGCATAACACCCCAGCCAAGTAGCAACGGACTACTGGCCTCCTGAACTCAGCCCCCGCTTCGGCGGGGGCTTTGTTGTGTCCACTACCCTGAACCACGATGAACGCCGCCACAACCGAAATCACAAGCGCATACGAGCTGCTGCGGGAACGCGTCGCAGATGACTACCGCCAACGCAGCGAGGATCCAAACGACCCATCGACAGTGCAGGCGATGCAACTCGCCATCAATCTGCCCAAGCAGGATCCGCCCAGCCGCAACGCGGTGCTTGTTTGCGCCGCCCGCGCCGTCGTCGCCGTATGCCTCGACTCTCGTGCGGGCATCGATGGTTTCTGGCGCGACGGGGTAGAGCAGTGGTATTCACACCGCATCCGTAAGGTTGCCCGGAGGGCACGGAACAAGGCTTGGGATGACGTGCAGGCGTTACCTGGGGTGACAGTGGGATCGGTACGCGCGTTTGTTCCGTCTGCTGTAGGGGATGTGCCACATGCGATAGCCAAGTTGCAGATCAAGGGCACAGAACTCGAGGAGGGCGAAGACCTGCCGATCGTCGAGGGTGCTCCGTTGATCGCAGTGGACAGTTCGCTTGCGATGTCCGCGGGCAAGGCGGCCGCACAGGTAGGACACGCCTCAATGTTGCTTGCTGCGGCGCAGGACCTCGAGTGGGTGCTGGACTGGGCCGAGCAGGGGTTCCCGCTAAACGTGCGTGAAGTGTCTGCTGATCAGTTCCGTGAGTACTGCGATCGGCCAGGTGCGGTCGCGGTGCGAGACGCGGGCTACACGGAGGTCGCGCCCGGTTCCACCACCGTGGTGGCTATCCCTTAGCCACCAACCTCTTCAACGCGCCGCGAACGACCTCGGGGTCGGTGGTATCCCAGAAGGCGGGGAGGCTGCGGCGGATAAACGAGCCGTAGCGCTTCGTCACCAAGCGATTGTCCAGCACTGCCACGACCCCGCGGTCATTGACGGAGCGCAGCAAGCGGCCGGCACCTTGCGCCATGAGCAGCGCCGCGTGGGTGGCGGAGACCTCCATGAAGCCCGATCGGCCGGCGGCATCGGCGGCGTTTGCTCGGGCCTGCAACAGGGGATCGTCGGGGCGGGGGAAGGGGATGCGATCGATGATGACCAGCGAGCACGAGCTCCCTGGAACGTCGACGCCCTGCCACAACGTCAGTGTGCCGAACAGACATGAGTTCTCTGACTTGGCAAAACTATCAACCAGTACACCGGTGGAGTCCTCGCCCTGCAACAAGATGTCGAAGGGGAGGCGGGCCCGCATGGCTTCGGCGGCCTGTTCGGCGGCTCGTCGAGAAGAAAACAGTGCCAGGGTGCGGCCACCGGCGGCGGTGATAAGGTCCGCGATCTCATCGAGCGTTTCCTTCGCAAGCCCATCGCGGCCCGGGGTGGGCAGGTGCTTCGCGGTGTAGAGGATGCCCGACTTGGCGGGGTCGAACGGGGTGCCAGCGTCGAGCGAGTCCCAGGTGCCCTTCGGCAAGCCCCAGGCGCTGGCCATGGCGTTGAAGTTGCCGCCGACCGTCAACGTGGCAGAGGTAAGCACCACGGTGCGCTCCCCGAAAAGCCGTTCGTGGAGCAGCCCCGCGACCGACAGGGGCGCGACGGAGACGGAATCGCCGTGGCGGTCGGAGCGGGTGAGCCACACAACGTCGGTGTGCTTGGCCGGATCCGGCTCGTCGAACACACCGAGGATGCGCACGATCGCGTCGTGGAGATCCTCCAAGTGGTTGGTCAGGTTGCCACGCTCCGCAAACTTCTCCGGATCGTTCTGGGCCTCACCCTCGGGCGGTTCGCCGATGGACTGGCGGGTCTTCCACAACGCGTCGCGCAGAGCGACAAAACCACCACGTGCCGGGTCGGAAATGGTTTCCCACCGGCCGGGGGCTTCGAGGTCGATGGCGGCAGTGAAGTCGTCGATAACGTCCTCGAGTGTTTCGCGTTTCGCGCCAAGCTTGTCGGCACGGCGAGCTGCCATGGCGAGTGCGCGTGCGGAAATCTCCGCGGTAGCGACCGAGGTGATGCGTCCGTCGAGTTCGTGGGCCTCGTCGATAATCACAGCATCGTGCTGGGGGAGCACGTCCACATCGGCGAGGGCATCGATAGCCAGTAGTGCGTGGTTGGTGACCACGATGTCCACGTCCTTGGTGCGCTCCCGGGCGATCTCCGCGAAGCAGTCCTGGCCGTGCGGACAACGCGTCGCCCCCAAGCACTCACGGGAGGTCACCGAAACTTGGCGCCACGCCTGATCTGGCACACCAGGAACCAGATCGTCGCGGTCACCGGTCGGGGTGTCCTGTGCCCACTCGGCGACGCGCTTGACGTGTTTGCCCAGCCAGGTCAGATCCTCTTCCTCGATGAGGGTGTCGCTGGGGTCCTCCGCAAGCACCTTGTGCAAACAGACGTAGTTGTTACGGCCCTTTTGGATGGCAAAGGTTGGTCGCTGGGGCAGGAGAGGCTCAAGCGCGTCGGCAAGGCGCGGCAGGTCACGGTCGACCAGTTGGCGCTGCAGCGCGATCGTCGCAGTGGAGACCACAACGGTTGTGTCGTGCATCTGTGCATAACGGAGCGCAGGAACCAGGTACGCCAGGGACTTACCCGTACCAGTGCCTGCCTGAACGGCAAGGTGACGTTCGGAATCCAACGCACGAGTGACCGCGTCGGCCATCTTGACCTGGCCAGGCCGGCGCGAGCCGCCGAGCGACTCGACGGCAGCCGAAAGCAACTCACCTGTGCTGTGCGAAAGCGGTTCGTCTGCCACGGCCTACTCGGTGGGCTCCGGAAACCCGATAAAACGGGTCGGGATGGCAACCTCGCCGCGCGACAGAGCGAGGCCCTCCCAGGGCAGGGTGGTGCGTGCTTCGGCGTGCAGCTTTCGGCTGTCCTCGATGCTTGGCTGGTTGTCCAGGACCTCACCGTCGCGGATCATCGGCACGGTCAGCTCGCGGTAGTCCAGGTTCGGCTTGCGGGGGATTTCGGCGCCCATCGGGTGGATAATCTCGCCCACCGCAACGCCGGAGGAGCGGTACGCGCGAAGCGCAGACTTGCCGCCGCCGTAGGTGACCTTGCCGGAAGAACGCTTGGCCACGGGGTGGCCTTCGACCTCGACGAGCTTGTAGACCAGGCCAGCCGTAGGCGCGCCGGAGCCTGTCACCACAGAGGTGCCGACGCCGAAGCCATCGACTGGGTCGCCGCGCAGACCTGCGATGGCGAACTCATCCAAGTCGGAGGAGACGATGATCTTGGTGTTGAACGCACCTGCCTCGTCGAGTTGCTTGCGCACGCGGCGTGAGACGATGCCGAGATCACCAGAATCGATACGCACCGCGCCGAGTTCGGTGCCAGCAACCTCGAGCGCGTTGTCCACGCCCTTGGTGATGTCAAAGGTATCCACCAGCAGCGTGGTGTCCTTACCTAGGGACTTAATCTGGCCGGCAAAGGCGGCCTTTTCATCGGGCTGGCCGTTCTCGTCGACATGCAGCAGCGTCCACGAGTGGGCGGCAGTACCGGACGCCGGGATGCCGTGGCGTAGCGACGCCTCCATGTTGGAAGTTGCGTCAAAACCCGCGATGTAGGTCGCACGTGCAGCCGAAACGGCAGCCTCTTCGTGGGTACGGCGCGAACCCATCTCGATAATCGGCCGGCCGTCTGCCGCGGAGACCATACGCGACGCGGCGGAGGCAATCGCGGAGTCGGCATTCAGGATGGACAGGATGACAGTTTCCAAGATGACGCACTCGGCGAACGTGCCGCGCACCGTCATGATTGGGGAGTACGGGAAGTACAGATCGCCCTCCCGGTAGCCGTCCACCTGGCCGGAGAAGCGGAAGTTGCGGAGATATTCGCGTGCTGCATCGGAAAGGAAATCGGCGGTTGCGATCTGCTCTTCGGTGAAGCGGAAGCGGGTAATTGCGTCGAGGGCACGCGCGGTACCTGCGACGACGCCGTAGCGGCGCTCGTTGGGCATGCGGCGGCCAAAGACTTCGAAAACACACTCGCGTTCGGCTGTGCCATCTTGGATGGCGGCGTCGAGCATGGTGAGCTCGTACATGTCGGTTAAAAACGCGGTAGAGGGCAGCGGTTGGTTCATGGTGTGCAAGCGTACCCTCCCGTCCCCTCCCGTCCGACGGGGTAAGGTGGTTCACATGTTTGCTTCAGCTCGCAACGCTGCCGAACCGGCGCATATGAGTTCGCCGATGGCGACCCCGGAGCTCGACGAGGCCGTCGATGTCGAGGTGGCCACGAGCGAGAACCTGCCATGGTTGTGCATTGTGTGGGACGACCCGGTGAACCTGATGAGTTATGTCACCTATGTGTTCCAGACGGTGCTGGGCTACGACCGCAAGCGCGCCCAGGAGCTGATGATGCAGGTCCACACTGAGGGCAAGGCTGTGGTCTCTTCTGGCGAGAAGGACAAGGTAGAAACCGACGTGAAGAAACTGCATACCGCCGGTCTGTGGGCGACGATGCAGCAGGCAGGGTAGGGGAGACGAATGCAGCCTTGGCGTAAGAAGAAGGGGTTGATGCGTTCAACCCCGAAGTACACGACCACGTTTGATCCGATGGAGCGTGAGGTCATTGGGGATCTCACGGCGACGGTGTCGGAGGCGTTGATTGCACGTGCGCAGTCGGCTCCGAAGGATGAGTTCGCGGAGATGATGGGGGTTTCCACCGGGCACACGGAGGCGCCACAGGATCCGAAGTTGGCTCGTTTGTTGCCCGACTTTGAGCGTGAGGGCGACGAGGAGTTCGAGGGCGACAACGGTTTGTTGCGCAGCTTGCATGAAAACGACATCATTCGTGCGAAGTTGATCAATCTGCAGGTGGTCAACGAGGCGCTCGGCCCCACTGGTGGCGTTGAGGTCACCATCGAGGAAGAAGACGCGCACAAGTTCATCGCTGCGGTCAACGACATGCGCCTCTACATTGCCGCTGACACTTCGGGTGGCGAGGGCGCTCAGCAGGAGCGCGCGATGCTCGTGGAGTGGCTCGCGTACTGTCAGGATTCTTTGCTCGACGCATTGATGGGCTAGCTCGAGCGCATGCGTATCGACGACCCCTTGGCCCGCATCGGCCACATCTCACTCGCGGACACTGGCGTGACCGCGATCCTTGCACCGCACGAGGCAGGCATGGTCGCGGCAGTGGATGTGCGTGGCGGTGGCCCCGGTACACGTGAGACTGACCTGCTCGAACCCCACAACACCGTTGAGCGGGTCCACGCGATCATGCTCTGTGGCGGCTCCGCGTTTGGACTTGCGGCCGCCGATGGAGCGATGGCCGAGCTGGAACGCCGCGGTTGGGGCTTTCCGGTGTTCGGCGAAGACATGCCGGGCCCCCGGGTGCCGATCGTGCCTGCGGCGGTGATCTTCGACCTTGTCGTCGGCGACCCGGCACACCGCCCCACTGCGGCCGATGGTGCAGCCGCGATCACCGCCGCCTTCGACGGTGGTACAGGAGCGACCGGCAGTGTCGGTGCTGGCTGTGGCGCAACCGCTGGCGTGCTGCGGGGTGGGTTTGGCCAGGCCACGGTGAGCACGATGAGCACGGACGGCTACACGGTTGAGGCGTATGTGGTTGCCAATCCGGTTGGGATGGTCGTCGATAAGCACACCGGGCTCCTCTACGGCGATGGCGCGAAACCCGCGGTGGACCTGGAGCGGTTTAACGCGCTTGAGCGCCCCACACCGAAACTGAACACCACGATCGGTGTGATTGCCACGAATGCGCCGCTCACAAAGCCACAACTCAAGCGCGTGGCAATGACCGGACACGACGGCATCGCGCGAGCCATTCGCCCCGCGCACTCGCCACTCGACGGCGACACGTTGTTCGCAGTGTCCACCGCTCAACCTGGTGCGCAGCCGGTCAGCGATGTCGAAGCTTTCGGGCGCATCGGAGAAGCCGGCGCTCAAGCAGTGCAGGCTGCAATCGTGGACGCTGTAGTAAACGCAACCGGTGACTTTGGTATCACCGCCTGGCGCGACATCGCACGCGCCTAGCGCAGGCAGCTAAGCTGCACCACGATGAACAATAACAACCACCACACCCCTGAAGGCTGGGGCTACGGACGCACCGAACAGCCCGGCTACGGCAAGCCGTTCCAGCGTCCGTTCTCCCACCCAGAGACCCAACCGCCCGCGTTCGGCGGCATGCCTGCGCCGGGTGTGCCACACAACCCCTATGCCAACCAGCGTCAGCCGTACGGCCAGCCGGGCATGGGGTTGCAGGGACAGGGTTACCCGGCGAGCAGGTCGCTCAAACGCAGGCAGCAGCGCAAATCCGGGCTGCGCTTTGCAGGTGGCTTCCTGGCCCTGATTTGGGCTGTGTTTATTCTCCAGCTCTTCTTCCCGTGGCTGCAGGGCTTTGGCATACACCCGCTGGACATCAACGGTCTGCCGATGATTTTCACCTCGCCGCTGCTGCACGCGAATCTGGAACACATCATTTCCAACTCGCTGCCGGGTGCGCTGTTTGCCTACCTCATCGGTTACTCCGGCAAGCGCGTGTTTTGGGAGGTGACAACGTTCGTTCTGCTCATCGGCGGACTCGGCACCTGGGTGTTCGGCGGTATTGGCACGAACCACATTGGCGCGTCCGGCCTGGTGTATGGCTGGTTGGCGTACCTGTTGGTGCGTGGCTTTTTCAACCGCTCGATTGGTCAGATTCTTACCGGCTTAATCCTCGGCTTCTTCTACTCCGGTTTGATTTGGGGTGTGCTGCCGGGCACTGAGGGTGTCAGTTGGCAGGCGCACCTCTTCGGCGCGATCGGTGGCATTGTCGCCGGCATGATCATCACGTCTGACGATCCGCCGGAGCTCGCCGCGAAAAAGCATGCGAAGAAGCAGGCGAAGGCTGCGGAAAAGCAGGCGCGCAGGTGAGTAACCAGGTAAGCAACCAGGTAAGTAACAACGCGCCGATTGGGTTGTTCGACTCCGGTGTCGGCGGGCTGACCGTGGCGCGTGCGGTGATGGATCAGTTGCCGGGCGAATCCTTGATTTATATCGGCGATACCGCCAATAGCCCGTACGGTCCGCAGCCGATCGCGGATGTGCGCGCTCATTCGCAGCGCATTGCTGACGATCTGGTGGAACGTGGCTGCAAGATGCTTGTCATTGCGTGTAACACCGCCACCGCCGCGTTTCTTCATGATGCCCGCGAGCGCTACAGCATCCCTGTCCTCGAAGTGATCCAGCCTGCAGTACGCCGTGCGATGGCGACCACCCGAAACAACAAGATCGGCGTCATTGGCACCGAAGGCACCGTCACCTCTGGTGCGTATCAGGACTTCTTCGCGGTCAACCCGAATGTGGATGTCACCGCTGTTGCCTGCCCTGATTTCGTCCCCCTCGTGGAGCAGGGCGTGACCTCCGGCAAGCATGTGCTCGAGGTCGCCCGCGGCTATGTGGAGCCGCTGCGCGAAGCAGGCGTGGACACGCTTGTGCTCGGCTGTACGCACTATCCGCTGCTTTCCGGCGTGATCCAGCTGGCCGTGGGCGATGATGTCACGCTCGTGTCCTCTGCGGAGGAAACCTCGAAGGATGTGTTGCGCGTGCTCACGGAGAGCGATTTGCTTAGCGACGACACCACCGCTCCAATCCGCATCTTCGAATCCACCGGAGATCCTGGCACATTCGATGAGCTCGCCCGCCGATTCCTCGGCCCTCAGGTGCATGCGGTGGGCAACAGACTGTAAAACTCGCCGTGCGCTTCGGCGATCCAGTGTGAAATTAGGGCGCATTCATGGCACAGTGTTTCCATGAAGTTGACCATCCTTGGGTGCTCCGGAAGCCTTGCCGCGCCGGGGAACCCCGCCTCCTCCTACGTCATTTCGGTGCCGGGTGAAACCGATGTGGTGATGGACTTTGGTCCGGGGGCGCTCGCCGCGATGCAGGAACGGTTCGATCCTGCTGCGGCCCACGTGATCTTCAGCCACCTGCACGCTGATCATTGCTCGGATTTCCCGTCGCTGTTGGTGTGGCGCCGATACCATCCGGAGGCACCTGCGCAGCAGCGACACCGCCTCATCGGGCCTTCGTATGCGGTTGAGCACTTTGGCCGCATGAGCGCCGATGGTCCGGATGATGTCGACGATTGCACCGACACATTCGAGTTCACCACCTGGCGTACCCGCGAGCCGGAGACGTTGAGCGGTCTGACGGTCACGCCGTTTGAAGTGGTCCACCCGGCCCAGGAGTCGCATGCGCTGCGCGTGGAGGACGCGCACGGCAAGGTGCTGACGTTCTCGGGCGACTCGAGCTACACGCCGTCGCTTATCGACGCCGCCCGCGGCGCCGACCTGTTCCTCTGCGAAGCAGCCTGGGGTGCGTCGTCGGAAGGCAAAGCCGAAGGCATGCACATGTCTGGCAAGGAGGCGGGACGCCTCGCCCGCGAAGCCGGGGTGAAGACGCTGGTGCTCGTGCACATTCAACCGTGGACTGACCCGTACAGTGTGCTTGAGGCAGCCCGTACTGAGTTTGATGGCGAGATTCTGCTGGGGCAGGCCGGCGCCGTCTACGAGGTGTAAGGGGCGGGCCTTACTGCGTTACCCCTTTTAAGGGGTGGAAGGTGACCTAGGGGGTCGGGTGCGCTAAATTAGCCACCACAACGACCGGTTCCGCTAGGCTACATCTTGAGTAGTCAGTCCAGGGCCGGTTTTCAAAATCTTGGGGGTAGGGGATCGTGGTATCCACGAAACCGTTTCAGAACTATGAAGACTTGCTCACGCTATTGGGCGAACGGGGGATGCGAATTGCAGATCTTGCGTCTGCGGAAGAGTCGCTGCGAAACATCGGATATTACCGTTTGAGCGGATACTGGTACCCGTTTAGAGAGCCATTCCCGAATCAACAAAAACTTCACGGATACGAACTCACACGCAAGAAAGAATTCCGTGAGGGAACGAATTTCGACGACATCATTCGACTCATGAGGTTCGATACCCGATTGCGTAAGGCAGCCTTGAGTGCGTTGGAGCCCGTGGAGATTTGGCTCCGTAACGCCATTGCACACGCGATTGGTAGCGTGCACCCGCTGCTTCATCTTCATCTTGACGACCCGTCAATGCTTGACCTGCAGATGCAGCCTCCCATTAAGGAACCGAACCAGGTAGAGCGGTATGCAAAGTGGTTGGACCGCTTTGACGCATCTATTGGTTACTCCAAAGAGGATTTCGTACACCACTACCGGGATCGCAACGAAGATCTTCCAATTTGGGCTGCAGTGCAGACCTTCGAATGGGGAACGCTGCACAATCTGTACGATCTGCTTCCAAAGTGGATGCGCGAGCAGATCGCTGCTGATACCGGGCTCACGTTCAAGGAGCTCGGGTCATGGCAGCGATCGCTGGCTTATTTGCGAAATACGTGTGCACATTACGCGAGACTGTATAACCGTGTAGACGATGCACCGCTTGTGCCAAGAAAACCAAGTTCCACACTCAGCTGGATTCGGGCGTATCCGGAATCGTTGCGAGACCGGACATTCTTCAAATTGTCCATGTTGCAGTACCTGCACGGTGTGATCGAAGGAGAGCCACATTTCGGGCTCACCAAAGTTGCTCACGAATTCCTGATGGCCAATTTCTCGGGACACGATCTTTCGACGCACTCACACTCGTTGCCCATCCTCACCGCAATGGGGTGCCCTCCGAACGTGATTAATAAATCGCCTTGGGTCTAGTTGGCTTGCAGGGACGCGACGCCCGCCTGCGTTACGCTTGGGGCTATGACTGATTTTTCGCGTTTTGACGGTCGCGCCGTCGACGAGCTTCGCCCTGTCCGTATCACCCGCGGTTTTACTTCGAACCCTGCTGGCAGCGTGCTGGTGGAGTTCGGTAACACCCGCGTGATGTGCACCGCTTCGGTGGAGGAGGGCGTTCCCCGTTTTAAGAAGGATTCCGGCGAAGGCTGGCTGACCGCCGAGTACTCCATGCTTCCTTCCGCGACGCACGAGCGTATGCCGCGTGAATCGATGCGTGGCAAGGTAAAGGGCCGCACGCACGAGATTTCGCGCCTGGTGGGTCGTTCCCTGCGCGCTGCGGTGGATCTTTCTGAACTCGGTGAGAACACCATCCAGCTCGACTGCGACGTGCTCCAGGCCGACGGTGGTACCCGTACCGCGTCGATCACAGGCGCGTACGTCGCACTTGCGGACGCGATCGCTGTGCTCAAGGAGCGCGGCGTGGTGCCGGGTGAGCCGCTGCTGAAGCCGGTAGCGGCGATCTCTGCCGGCATCATCGACGGCCACGTCTGCCTCGACCTGCCGTACGAGGAAGACTCCCGAGCGGAGGTGGACCTCAACGTGGTGATGCAGGAGGGCGGCAACTTTGTCGAGATCCAGGGCACCGGCGAGCACGGCCTGTTCGGCCGCGAGCAGCTCGGCGAGATGCTCGACGTGGCAGCCAAGGGCTGCGAGGAGCTTTTCGCAGCCCAGAAGGCGGCGTTGGGATGGTAAAAGTCCTCGTCGCGTCCCGTAACCCGGGCAAGGTCCGCGAACTCGACCAGGTGCTGCGCGAGCTGGCCATCGAGGGAGTGGAGCTAGTGTCGCTTGATCAGGCCCCCGCGTACCCCGACCCCGTCGAGGACGGCCTGTCCTTTGAGGAAAACGCCGTACTGAAGGCCCGGGTAGGTGCTGCCGCGACTGGTCTTCCGTGCGTCGCTGACGACTCCGGCCTAAGCGTCGAAGCCCTCAACGGCATGCCGGGCATCCTGTCCGCTCGCTGGTCCGGTAACCACGGCGACGACGCTGGCAACAACGCCCTGCTGCTCAAGCAGATGGAAGACATCAACCAGCGTCGAGCCGCTTTCGTGTCCTGCTGCGCGCTTGCCACCCCAGAAGGCGATGTACACGTCGCAGAAGGGCGTTGGGAAGGCGAACTGCTTCGCGAGCCCCGCGGCGACAACGGTTTCGGCTACGACCCGCTCTTCGCACCCGATGACGCGCCGGGACGTTCCTCGGCGGAACTGACCTCGGAGGAGAAGAACGCACGGTCCCACAGGGGCAAGGCGTTGCGGGAGTTGGCAAAGCACATCGCGGCGCTGAAGTGACGAATTTCGTTACAGTGGCTGCATGAAGAAAACAATCGCATTCGCAGCAACTGTTCTCGCCTCCAGCGCTCTTTTGACCGCTTGTGGGCAGGACGGTGACTTCGACGGCACCTGGTCGGGCGACGTCACCGCAACCCAGGAGGGGACCGGCGGTGGTCAGGCCACTGTGACCATTGACGGTAAGGATTGCTCCTGGGAGCTGACCGAAACCGACGGTGAGACTAACGAAGCGAACTGCCTGCGCGACGATAAAGAGTTCAAGCTGGAAGATCCGCTGACGCACCAGGATCTGGAGTACGACGCTGAGCGTGCAGGCGACACGTTGACACTGTCGCCACAAAACGATCAGGCAGAAAAGGTCGGCGTCATGGTGCTAACAAAAACCGACGACGAATAAGTTTCGCCGCCGGTTTCATCCCCCGAAGTTCCAGTTCGCCGGCGTTAGGCGAGCTGGAACTTTTCTTTAACTTCCTTGCGGCGCTTCTCTTCCACAAAGAAGGACATAAACGGCACAACGCCGGAGATAGCGGTTGCCACCCAGGTGCCGCCGGACCAGCGGGCCTTGGAGCCGAGATTCAGCGACGTCATCAAAAACGCGACAAACGCAAAGCCGTGCACGCGCGCAACCCAGGACAGGTAGTCGACGTTCATGTCGAAGCCGTACTGCATGATCATGCGGGCAATCAGCAGAAGCAGCAGGACGCCGGTGATCCACGCCGCGATGGAGAACCACAGCAATGCCTGCTTGACGCGGCGCTGGCGCTCCGGGTGGATGCGCTCTGGCTGTGCTGCTGGCTGAGTTTGCTCGGTCATGCGTGTTCACCTTTACCTTCCGGGTGGGTTTCGCGGCGCGGTGCCACAAGTTTGTTGTATTCGTCGACGTCGATCTCCGGACGTGCGGGCAGGAAGTCCTCGTCGATTTCCGTGACGGGCTTGTGCTTGCCGTAGCGGGCGAGATCGGCCTCGTACAGGTCATCCATGGTCAGTCCTGCGTTCTCGGCGTCAATCTTGTCGTTTTCCATGCGCATACCTACGCGGTAGGCGTAGATGAAGAACAGTGCGAAGCATGGCCACTGCAGGGCGTAGCCCAGGTTCTGGAGAGTGCCGGTGCCGGATTGGTAGCGTTCCCACTGCCACCGGGCGAGCAGCAGGCACGTCACTGCGGCTGCGATGAGGAGCAGGATGTGCCACCATCGCACGCGGAGACGCTCACGCTGCGGAATCGGGGTGGTCCCGTCCGCGTCCGTGTGTTCCAACTTTTCGCTCACGAGTGGTGATCTTACCCGGTAAAACCATGGTGCCAAACTAAAGTTTGATACCGCGGTTTCTGTGGATGGGGGCGCGGCGTGTAATATCCGTTCTCGACGCGCCCGTGGCGGAATTGGCAGACGCGCTGGATTTAGGTTCCAGTGCCTTATGGCGTGAGAGTTCAAGTCTCTCCGGGCGCACCAATTCTTTATGGGGGAGTGGGGACTTACAGGTTCCAGTCGCGCAGGATGCGGCCAACGTGGCCAGTTGCCCTGACGTTGTACTGGGCTTGCTCCACGGTGCCCTTACCGTCAGCGTCGACGGAGACAAGGAACGTTGAGCGGATAACGCCTTGGACGATCTTGCCGTAGTTCTTCTTTTCCCCGAAGGCACCGTATGCCTCGAGGGTTTCCTTGGATTCGTCGGAAAGCAGCTGCACGGTCAGGTTGTGGTCGTCGCGGAACTTTGCCAACTTCTCTACCGGGTCGGGGCTAATGCCGAGTACGGCGACGGAGGCCTCCTTGAACTGGTCCATATTGTCGCTAAAGTCGCAGGCTTCGGTGGTGCAGCCGGGTGTGTTGGCCTTCGGGTAGAAGTACACGATGACTCGCTGGCCAGCGAAATCGGCAAGCGAAACGGTTTCGCCCTTGTCGTTTTTCAGGGTGAATGCGGGGGCAACGTCCCCTTCTTGCAGTCTGATGGGTTCAGTCATGCCTCCCCGTTTTACACTACTGTTGGTACGAAAAGACGTGAGTCTAGAAAAGTCCCAAGTAAACGTAGGAGTTTGAAACCGTGGCACGAGATATTCACGACATTGAGCGTGACCTTGCACGCACCCGCAGCCAGCTGGCCAGCACGCTTGATGAGCTTGCAGACCGCACGAACCCGTCCACCTTGGCCGATACGGCTAGGGATCAGGCAAAGACCTGGCTCGAGGACGAGACGGTGCAGAAGGTCATCGGCGGTGTCGTCGTCGGTATCGCAGCGCTGATCGGCATCAAGGTCTACAACGGCCGTAAGCGCAAGAGCGAGCTCAAGGAGCTGCAGAAGCTGCTGTCGCGTAACTAAGCGCGAGCGTCTGTACGCCGGTACCTGCAATGTTGTAGGTGCCGGCGTTTTGTCGTCGATACGCTCGTGTCCTTGTTGAATTCAAGGTAATCTCTCTTTACGACCGAAAGGGAGCATCAATGGTTAATGATCAGGCCGACCACGAACTCGAGCGGATGCGGGGCAGCAAAAAGCCGCTGTTGATCGCACTAGCGGTCATTGCGGTGATTGTGCTTGTGCTCACTGTCGCGGGGCCGTCGATACGCGCAGCGTTCACCCCGGATGAAGAGACCGCCGCAACGTCGACGGACACCGACGCCGAGTACAACGGCACTGACGTCCACTTCCTGGGCATGATGGTGCCGCACCACCAGCAGGCGATCGACATGTCGGATGTGCTGCTGGACTCCGACGTCGACGATGCGCAGGTGCGTGATCTCGCCCAGCGCATCAAGGACGGTCAGGAGCGCGAAAACGAGCAGATGAACGCCTGGGCCGACGAGTGGGGCATCGATCAGGACATGGAGCTCCACTCGAAGCACATCGCCAATGGCATGTTCCCGCCCGAGCAGTTGGACGAGTTCGCGCAGTTGCGTGGCGACGACCTGCGCACCGCTTTCCTCGAAATGATGCACTTCCACCACGCCCACGTGATCAAGATGACGCAGGACGAGGTGGACGGCGGCGCCTACGAGCCGCTTCGCGAGTTGGCCCAAGACATGATTGAGGTGCAAACCGCCGAAATGGGCGAGATGGAAGAACTTCTGGGCTACAACCCGACGAAGTAACTAGACAATCTCGGCGCCAGCCTCAAACATTTCCTGAAGCGCTGCGGCACCGCCTTTGTCATCGACAGGGGAGCACATCGCGCGCAGGACGCGCACCTTGAAACCAGCCTTCAGGGCGTCCAGGACGGTGGCTCGCACACAGAAGTCCGTTGCAATGCCACAGACGTCTAGCTGGGAAACCTCGCGCTCGCGCAACCAATCCTCAAGCGATGTGCCAGCCTCAGTTGCGCCCTCGAATCCGGAATAAGCGGCGGTGTACTTGCCCTTGCGGAAAAACTCCTCAATCAGCGAGGTATCCACCGGTCCGCGCATCTGCGCACCATAGGAATCAGCGACGCAGTGCGGCGGCCAGGTGTTGACAAAGTCCGGTGTCTCGCCTTCCTTGGCAAAGTGGTCACCTGGCTCGATGTGCCAATCCTGTGTTGCCACAATGTGGTCGTACTCCAAACACCTGTTATCAGGGGTGGAGATCAACTCCGCGATTTTTGACGCCACCTCATCGCCGCGGGCGGTGGCAAGGCTACCGCCGGGGCAGAAGTCATTTTGCACGTCAACAATTACCAAGGCTGTTTTCATGAAGATCAGCCTAGTCTCAGCTGCGAGAAAAAGTGACGGGTACACAAAAAGCGAGGCTGGCGGGTAAAATACCTGCCAGCCTCGCTGTGCTGTGCGCCATCAGGGAATCGAACCCCGAACCCACTGATTAAGAGTCAGTTGCTCTGCCAATTGAGCTAATGGCGCGTATTTTGTTTTGTTGGTGTTGCTCTCTGCAACGAGATAATACATTAGCAGCGTGTATTGAATGTGTGAAATCGGCAGGTAAGAGCATATTTTTCGGCGATGTTAAACGTTGTATAACGCTTTGTTTGTGGATGGTGGCTTTTTAGCCGTTAACGGTTAAAGTATTGGCGTTTGAGTTTTGGATTTGAGTTGTGAGGGGTCCATTGTGCTCCACCTTCGCGCGGTTCGCCGCTGCACCGCGGTCCTGACGGCGCTGGCTGCAGGAGCGATGATTTCGGCCTGCTCACCGGGGGATGGGTCGAGCCGTCTCGAGCAGGTTGCGGAGACAGACCAGGCTGCAGAGACGACGCCTGCGGCGAAGCCGCCGAAAGTCTCGGTGAGCAATAACGCCACTGACGTCGAGCCTGGCCAGCCGGTGAAGGTGCTTTCGGAGGTCGGATTGGCCTCGGTGAAGATGACCAACGAGGCCGGCAAGGAAGTCGAGGCGGAGTTCAACGACGACAAAACCGAATGGTCTACGGCGGAACCGCTTGGTTACGGACGCGAGTACACCATTGAGGCGCGTGATGTTGAGGGCCAGAAGGTGGTGTCGTCGTTTACTACGGTGTCGCCGGCTGTGACGGTTAATGCGTACGTTGGTCCGCTTGACGGCTCGACGGTTGGTGTCGCCCAGGCGGTAACCATCCGCTTTGATAGCCCGATCCAAGACACCAAGAAGATGGAGAAACTCATCTCGGTGGAAACCTCGAACGACACCGAGGGTGGATTCTTCTGGCTGGATCCTTACGAAGTGCGCTGGCGCCCGAAGGAGTACTGGGAGCCCGGTACTGAGGTCACTGTGAAAGTGGATCTGTATGGGCGCAAACTTGCCGAAGGCGTCTACGGTTCCGACGACACCGAAATCAGCTTCACCATCGGTGACAAGGTGGAGACTGTCGTGGATAACTACGACAAGATGCTGCGCGTCTACGCTAACGACGAGTTGGTGAAGGAGTTCCCGATCTCACTGGGAACCGACGGTAGCTACGACACCCCGAATGGCACCTACGTGGTGGGGGATGAGCACCCCAGCCTTGTCATGGACTCGCGTACCTACGGCTTGGCGTTGGATGCGGGCGGGTACGTCACGCCGGTGGATTACGCCACCCAGCTGTCGTACTCGGGCATCTACGTCCACTCCGCGCCGTGGGCGCTGTGGGCGTTGGGGTCCCAGAACCAGTCGCACGGCTGCATCAACGCTTCCTATGAGAACGCCAAGTGGTTCCAGGAGTACGTCAAACGGGGTGACCCGGTAGTGGTGAAAAACACTGGCGGATCGACCCTGACCCCGTACGACGGCTTGGGCTACTGGAACCTTGATTGGGAGCAGCGCTCCGGCGGCAGCGGCGAGCAGCTCTACTCCTAGTGCCCCTAGGTGCAGTTAGTGCCCCCAGGCGCAGTTAGGCTTTCGCGCGTTCCTCCTCGGCTTCAATCTCGGCGTTGAAATCGCGCTTGGAGGCCTGCCACTGATCCTCTGTCATGCCGATGCGCCAGTATCCAGAGATGGACACGTCTTGCTTGGGGACCTCGGATTCGACGAAGAGGAAGCGCCGCATTTCCTTGATCATCTCGGCAACGCCGTGGATGAACCAGCTGGTGTTCTTTCCGTCCGGCACGCCGGCCTGTCGCACGACGCGGGATAGCTCCGTGCCATGGGTCGCGCCGTTGCGGATCACCCAATGGATGTCCACGCCATCGTGGGCTGGGAGCTCAAACTTGCGGTCTTCGGCTTCGATCTCGATGTACGCGGTCGCAGTTGCGCCCTCGGGGAGGCGCTTTAGGCCCGCGCCGATGGCCGGTGCTGCGGACTCATCGCCGGCGAAGATGAAGTGCTCGTAGTCGACCGAAGGGCCCCACGCGCCACCTGGGCCGAAGAAGCCGATCTTCTCTCCAACCTCGGCTACGCGAGCCCACGGACCGGCCAGGCCTGCATCGCCGTGGGTGACAAAGTCAACATCGAAATCCCCGGTCGATGAGTCGAGGTTGATCAACGTGTAGGTCCGGGTCACCGGTTGCGTGTCGCGCGGCTGTTGTTCACGGACCTGTTCGACGTTAAATGGCCAGGAGTAGTCGGCGCCCTCCGGCACGAACAACAGCTTGAGGTAGTGGTCCGTAAACTCCAGATCTTTACCGACAAAAGCGGGGGCGTTCAGGCTTAAGCGAACCAGATCGGGGGAGAGCTGGCGGCGACCGGTCACGGTTGCCTCATTGGCCTTCCGGGGTTTACGCCTCGCGGCCGCTTTGTTGGCTTGTTCAGTCATCGTTGTCCCTGTCCTTCAACAACTCGTGGCTGCTTCGGGCGGCGGAAGTTCGCACGCCAAATAGTTAGGTAAGGCTAACATATTCAAGGAGGGGGTGGAATAGCAATGTGCCCCGTAACCTGTTGTGGAGATTACGGGGCACGCTTCGGGGTGGCTGACGGGGCTCGAACCCGCGACACCCAGGATCACAACCTGGTGCTCTACCAGCTGAACTACAGCCACCATTGCTGTTTTGCAGCGGATTACACCTTAGCCGTTCATCTGAAGTTTACAAAAACCGCTGGTAGAACTCGGTTGCAGCGGCAGAAGCCTTCGTTGCGGTGTCGGTGTCCGGGCCGGGGGAGTCCACAAATACGGCGCGACGGTAGTAGTCCAGTTCGCGGATGGATTCCACGATGTCCGCCAAGGCGCGGTGAGCCATGCCCTTTTCGGGCTGGTTGTAGTACGCCTTAGGGAACCAGCGGCGCGACAGTTCCTTCACGGTGGAGACGTCGATCATGCGGTAGTGCAGGGCGTCGTCGAGACGCGGCATCTGCGCACGGATAAACGCACGGTCGGTAGCAATCGAATTGCCCGCAAGCGGGGCAGGATGTGCAGGATCGCAATGCTTTGCGACGAGCTCCAGCACCGCATCCTCAGCCTCCTCGATGCTGACCGTGGAGGCCTTAATGTCATCGAGCAGCCCGTTAGAGGAGTGCATCTCGGTGACAAAGTCATCCATCTCCGCCAGTTCGGCGTCGGTGGCGTGGACGACGAGGTCGACGCCGTCGTCGATAATGTTGAGCTCCGCATCCGTGACAAGCGCCGCAACCTCCACGATGACGTGGCGTGACGGGTCAAGACCGGTCATCTCCAGGTCGACCCACACGATGCGATTGTCCTTGTCTGCGATCTCCATTTATTCCTCTCCCATCTTGGCGTAAAACTTGCCCATAATCGGCGGCAGAATCCCGCGCGGGGCGTAGGTAGACACGACATCCATCGCCTTCGATAGCGGCCCCGGAACGACGCGTCGGCGGTTGCGGCGCATCGCCTTCAGGGTGTCGGCAGAACAAGACTCGTAGGTCGTCCACAGGAAATCGGGCACGACCTTATCCACGATCGACTGCTCCTCCTCCGGAATGTGCGCCTCACGCACCGGGCCGGGGGCGAGCAGGGTGACGTGCACGCCGGAATCCTTCAGCTCGTAGTGCAGTGCCTCGGTGAACATGTTGACGCCCGCCTTGGTGAACACGTAGGTGGCGTTGTTCGGGATCGGCAGGTTGCCCGCGGCGGAGCCGACGTTGCACAGCGCGCCCTCGCCGCGTGGCACCATCTGATCCAGCACCGCCTTGGTGATGCGGAACACTGCCGTCGCGTTCAGGTTGAACTGGTTCGTCTCGTACTCCCAGTCCTGCTTCATAAACGGGCCGAACGACGCGATGCCGGCAGAATTGACGCAAATGTGAATCTTGCGGTTCGCAATGTGGTTAAGCAGTGCGGTGACGTCGCGTTCCTTAGACAGATCCGCGGCGAAGACTTCGACGGTGACGCCGTGAGCGGCCGCGAGTTCGTCGCCAAGCTTCTGCAATACCTCCTCGCGCCGGGCAACAAGGATGAGGTTGTGGCCACCTTTGGCCAGGTCGCGCGCGATCGCCTCGCCGATGCCTTGGCTCGCGCCAGTAATCAACGCGAACGAGTTGATGGATGGTCCTGGAAAACTCATGCGTCCGAATCTACCCGCCCGCGATCTCTCGCAACGCTGCCGTGTGTCGCTCGAAGGCCTGCGCGCCCGTCGCTGTCAGTGTGACCCACACTGTGTCCTTCGCTCTGCTCGACCCATACTCGCGAAAACGGGTGACGTAGCCGTGCTCCTCCAGCGTGGCCAACTGCTTGGACAGTGCGGAGTCTGACAAGTCTGCCTCGTCCTTTAGGGCGCTAAAGCGCATCTCAAAGCGGGACGATTGCTTTTCGACGGCACCCCCATGAAACAGCGCCGCACAAATCTTCAACCTGGCTAACGGGTGAATAACGGGGTCGATGGCTGGCTCACTCATCGGTTTTTCTCCCAGTAGTAACCGGTGACGATAATGACAGCTGCGGAGAGGACGCCCGCGATAGTCGCGCCAGCGACGCTACCTTCGGGGGCGAGCCAGATGATTGGCATGAAGATCAGTGGCATCAGGACGGATCCCCAATTCGTCTCGGGGTCTTCCTGGATCGGCTGCTTCATGCTTGGGCGCACGTTGCGGTTGTGATCTCGCACGGTGATGGCGATGCAGGCGATGATAATGACCGCAAACAATGCCCACCAGTACGTCCACCGCAGGATCAGGCCAGCAGCAGTGACTCCGAACAGGGTGCCGAGAATGACATAAGCCCACAGGGGTGTGGGCTTATGTTGCGCGTCGCGCTCGAGCGCGTCGATCTGCTCGAGGGTGGCGCGGGCCTCTTCCTTCGAGATGCTGTTGTTTTCCATAGGCGCAAGTATGTCACTTGCCGGTGTGGAAAGCAAGGGTTAAATCTCGTGCATCTCCTGGTGCTTGGTCTCCGGGGAGGAAATGATCGCCCAGAGGGAAATCGCAGTGACGACGACCAGGTAGATGCCCACAGCCTGCGGGCCATACTTCGCGTTCAGTGCCGTCGCAATGAAGGGGGCGATAGCCGCACCCAGGATGGAGGACACGTTGTACGCGATACCCGAGCCGGTGTAGCGCACATTCGACGGGAACAACTCCGGCAAGATCGCAGACATCGGGCCGAAGATGAAGCCCATCAACACCATGCCGATGAACAAGAAGATGCCCAGGGAAACCATGGTGAACGTCTCCGGATTCAGCAGCCACTTGAAGCTCAGGCCGTAGACGATGATCGCAACCGAGGTCAGACCCAGCACCGGGCGACGGCCGTAGACATCCGACCAATGCGCCGCAATCGGGATGCCAGCGATGAACCCGAAGATGCACACCAGCTGCAGCTTCAGGAACGTCGGGTACGCAATACCCAGGCCAACGCCCTCTTCCGCCGAACCAATTCCGTAGGAGAGGAACCAAGTGGTCACGATGTAGAACAGCGTGTAGCAACCGACCATGACAAACGTGCCCTGGATCAGCGGCTTCCAAGCGGTCTTGAATACCTCCGCCAGTGGGGAAGCGGCCTTCTGGTTGTTCTGCTCCACCTGCTGGAACACCGGAGTCTCCTCAACCTGCAGGCGAACCCACAGGCCGATGATGACCATCACGATGGACAGCAGGAACGGAATGCGCCAGCCCCAGCGCATGAACGCGCCCTCGAAGTCGCCAGTGGTGTGGCCCAGCACGGTGACCAGGATGAGGAACAGGCCGTTGGCCAGCAGGAAGCCGAACGGCGCGCCGAGCTGCGGCCACATGCCCGCCCAGGCGCGGCGGCCCTTAGCTGCTGTTTCTGTGGACAGCAGGGCTGCGCCGGACCACTCGCCGCCCAGGCCGAGGCCCTGGCAGAAGCGCATCAGTGCCAGCAGCGCCGGCGCCCAGATACCGGCTTGGGCATAGGTGGGCAGCAGGCCGATAACAAAGGTGGCGATGCCCATCGTCAGCAGCGCGCCGACCAGGGTCGCCTTACGCCCAACCTTGTCGCCGAAGTGGCCGAACAGTACTGAACCCAGCGGACGGGCAATAAACGCCAAGCCGAACGTGGCAAACGACGACAGCAGCGCAACCGTGCTCGATTCCGACTTGGGGAAGAAGAGGAACGGAAATACCGCGACGGCTGCGGTGGCGTAGGCGTAGAAGTCGTAAAACTCAATCGTCGTGCCAATTGTCGACGCAAGGCGGACCCGGTTTCGCTCCTGTGGCGTTGTCTCCCGGATGGCAGCAGGGGCCGCTTGTGGGGCAGGGGGTTGATGCTCGACGCTGGTGGTCATCGCCCGTCCTTTCATTCCATTGTGTGAAACTGCTGTGTCGCAGAATGGAAGAAACTGTATCACGCTATGGGACGCGTATCCCAAAAATGGGTGAAGTGTGGTCTGCTGAGGCCAAACGACACATCCAACACGGCATATATCGCTGAAAATCAGCGGAGTATGCCGTGTTCCATGTGCCGTTTAGCTTTGCGGCACGCCTCTTTCCCCGCACATGGTGAGAACGCATTGGTGAAGACGGCCAAAAATCGGCATCTTCACCAATGCGTTCTCACCAAGTACGCGGCGCGCCCCTCATCCCAACCCCCAGAAACACAAAGCGCCCCCAGCAGGATTCGAACCCGCGACCAGCCGGGTAGAAACCGGATGCTCTAATCCACTGAGCTATGGGGGCAGTGCGAATGATTGTAGTTATGGCCGTTTCGCGGGCGAAAGTAGGGTATGCAGCATGACTGAGACTGCCCGAAAGCCTGCTGTTGTTTCCGCTTGGCCGCTCTATCTTGCGGCGCTCGCTGCGGCCGCGGTGGTCGCGGGTGCGGTGGCGCAGTCGTTCTCTGGTGGGTCGCTGGCGGCGCTCGGTATTCCGGACCCCGGCGTGACCACCACGTTTGGTTTGCCGGCGCTGCGCGGTGTGGCGTGGATCCTTATGGCGTTGGCGGTGGGGTCGTTCATGCTGTCGTCATTCTTCATCCCGCCGCGCATGCAGGGGGAGGATCTCAACGGTGCGCAGTTGACGGTGGACGGGCACATCGCTTCGCGTACTGGTGCGCACGCGAGTGCGGGCATCGTGCTGATTGGGTTGTTGATGATTCCGCTGGTGCTGTCGGATGTGTCGGGCCAGCCGATGAAGACTGTCATGTTTGAGGCGGCCGCCTGGACGCAGGCCTTGGAGCAGGTGAAAGAGGCTCGCGTGTGGCTGATCGTCGCTGCGTTTGCGGCGGTGGTGGCCGTCGGTGGCTACATCGCGACGAGTTGGTGGTCGCAGGTTGCGCTGTTCATCGGCGCGATTGTGGTGGTCATGCCGATCGGTCTGACTGGCCACTCGGCGACGGGCGGCTCCCACGACTTTGGCACTAACTCGCTCATTTGGCACCTTGTGGCCATGTTGTTGTGGGTTGGTGGTCTTATGGCGCTGGTAGCGCATGCTTTACGACGAGGCCCTCACCTCACCGAAGCCTCCCGCCGCTACTCCATGGTCGCCCTGTTTTCCATTCTGGCTATGGCGCTTTCCGGTGTGATTAACGCGCTGGTGCGCGTGCGTATTAGTGAGTTGACGGAGTACAGCTACGGCATCGTGCTGATCGTGAAGACGGTGGCGATTATGCTGCTCGGCATCATTGGTTACGCCCACCGCGAGCGCACCATCCCGCTGTTGGACAGCCAGCCGAAGGCGTTTGCCCGCCTCGGAGCGGTGGAAGTCCTGATCATGGCTGCGGTCTCCGGCCTTGCGGTCACCCTTGGCCGCACGCCGCCCCCGCCGCCGCTGGACCCGAACCTCACCCGCATGCAGGTGAAGATGGGGTACAACCTTTCTGAACAGATCTCCTGGACCAACTGGATCACTCTGTGGCGCCCCGAGCTGCTGTTTAGCGTCATTGCGATTCTTCTGGCCGTCTACTACCTGCGCCTGGTGCGCCGCGTGGACGGGTGGAAGACGTCACGGACGGTGTGGTGGTTGCTTGGGTGTGTGACGGTCGTCGTCACGCTGAGTTCTGGGTTGGGCATGCACATGCCGGCGTCGTATTCGGTGCACATGTCCGTCCACATGATTCTGTCCATGGGCGTGCCAGTGTTCCTGGTGCTGGGCGCACCGCTGACGCTGATCGGCAAGGCGTATCCGGCAGGCGAGTTCAACCCGCGCATGTGGGTGGAGAGCTTCCAGCGCTCGAAGTTCTTGCGCATGGTCACGTTCCCGCCGGTGTCCACCATTCAGTTTCTGGTGTTTTTCTACGCCATGTATGTGTTCGTCCCGTTCTACGAACTGATGATTTCCGAGCACGCCGGCCACGTCATCATGAACGCCGTCTTCATGGTGTCCGGATACTTCTACTTCTGGGAGCTGATCGGCCCCGACCACATTGAGGGCCGCGCCACCGCGAAAACGCGCCTGGCCTGGTTGTGGGTATCCATGCCGTTCCACCTGTTCATGGGTGTTTACCTCATGCAACTCGGCGTGGTTATGGGCGAGGACTTCTACAACAACCTCGAACTGCCGTGGAACCCTGACCTGGCGCAGATTCAGAAGGAGGGCGGCGGCATCGCCTGGGCGTCTGGCTCCTTCCCGCTGCTGATCGTCTTCGGTGAGTTGTTCATGCAGTGGCTGCGCGAAGACCGCGCCGAGACGGAAGAGGCCGATCGTCGCGCGAAAGAGACCGATGACGAAGAATGGCGCCGCTACAACGAGATGCTCGCCCAGTACGGAAATCGCTCCTAGCAGCGGATTGTGGAATCTGGTTTCAAAGTTATCCACAGAAACGGCTTCCCCCTTTACCGGCTTTACAAATCGTGCGAACCTCGAAGTGTGCAGGGCGTTGCTTGACGACGACACCCCGCACACCATCATCCGCACTATGGAAAGGGGGGCTCTTCCATGAGCCAAAACACCATCCGCCTTATTGGCAATCTGACCGACGATCCGAAACTTGTGTTGTTCGCGAGTGGGGCGACGGTAACCAAGATGAGGCTGGCGTCGTCGAAAAGAAGGCGCGTCACCGACGACAACGGCAAAGAGGTCTGGGAAGACGTCGACCCGCTGTTCATCGACGTCGAATGCTGGGGGCAACTCGCCGTCAACTGTGGAGCGTCGCTGAAGAAGGGATTCCCCGTCATCGTCGACGGCTCGCTGGTCACCGACTTCTGGCAAGAAGGCGAAGGCAACAACGCCGTCACCCGCTCGAAGATCATGCTCAAGGCCCGCAACGTGGCCTTTGACATGAACCACTACCAGCTCAACTCGGCGCGCACCTCCAACTCCGGACACAGCCTCGACGGACACGACGCGGTACCTGTTATGGATGCCGAGGCCGTGTTCGAGCGGCTCACCGGCCAACCACCCAGCTTTGCCGACCCGGTCGACCCGGCCGAGCCGGTGGCCGCCGAAGCCGATGGGGGAGACAATGCTCTCGACGGAGCCCTCGACGGAGCCCTCGAGGGCACCGACGAGGCCCGCTACAGCGCCGAAGACCTCCGTGCTGCCAAGGCACCGTTCTAGGAGGGCGTCGTACTCAGCCACGTGATGTACCCTGATTGCGGTATTTAACGTCCGCATTCACCAACAAAAGGGGAAACGTAGTGGCTGAGTTCATCTACACGATGAAAAACGTCCGCAGGGCCATTGGCGAAAAAGTCATCCTGGACAACGTCACCATGGCCTTCTACCCAGGCGCCAAGATCGGCGTTGTGGGTCCGAACGGCGCCGGTAAATCGTCGCTGCTGAAGATCATGGCGGGCATCGACCAGCCAAACAACGGCGAAGCCTTCCTGCAGCCAGGAGCCACCGTTGGCATCCTGCTGCAGGAGCCGCCGCTCAACGAAGAAAAGACCGTCCGCGGCAACGTCGAAGAAGGCCTCGGCGAGCTGTTTGAAAAGAAGCAGCGCTTCGAGGAAATCGCCGAGGAAATGGCGACCAACTACTCCGACGAGCTCATGGAAGAAATGGGCAAGCTGCAAGAAGAACTCGACGCAGCCGATGCGTGGGAGATCGACTCCAAGATCGAGCAGGCCATGGAGGCTCTGCGCTGCCCGCCGTCTGATGCGCCGGTGACCAACCTGTCGGGTGGTGAGCGTCGTCGAGTAGCACTGGCGAAACTGCTGCTGAGCGAGCCGGACCTCCTGCTTCTCGACGAGCCCACCAACCACCTCGACGCCGAATCCGTCCTCTGGTTGGAGCGCCACCTGCAGACCTACCCGGGTGCCGTGCTGGCAATTACCCACGACCGCTACTTCCTGGACAACGTCGCAGAATGGATCTGTGAGGTCGACCGCGGCCAGCTCTACCCGTACGAAGGCAACTACTCCACCTACCTGGAGAAGAAGGCTGAGCGTCTCGAAGTTGCCGGCAAGAAGGACCAGAAGCTGCAGAAGCGCCTGAAGAAGGAACTCGAGTGGGTCCGTTCCTCGCCGAAGGCACGCCAAGCCAAGAACAAGGCACGTCTGGAGCGCTACGAAGAGATGGCAGCCGAGGCGGAGAAGTACCGCAAGCTCGACTTCGAAGAAATCCAGATCCCGACCCCGCCGCGCCTCGGCAGCAAGGTCGTCGAAGTGGAAAACCTGAACAAGGGCTTCGACGGACGCGTCCTGATCAAGGACCTGTCGTTCACCCTGCCGCGCAACGGCATCGTCGGCGTCATCGGCCCCAACGGTGTGGGTAAGTCCACCCTGTTCAAGACCATCGTTGGTCTGGAAGAGCCGGACTCCGGCAACGTGACCGTCGGCGAGACCGTCCAGATCTCCTACGTGGACCAGAACCGCGAAAACATCGACCCCGAAGAAACCGTGTGGGAAGTTGTCTCCGACGGCCTGGACTACATCCACGTCGGCCAGAACGAAATGCCATCGCGCGCCTACCTGTCCGCCTTCGGCTTCAAGGGCGCTGACCAGCAGAAGCCATCCAAGGTCCTCTCCGGCGGCGAGCGCAACCGCCTCAACCTGGCGCTGACGCTCAAGCAGGGCGGCAACCTGATCCTGCTCGATGAGCCCACCAACGACCTTGACGTCGAAACCCTGGGCTCCCTGGAAAACGCGCTGCAGGCCTTCCCGGGCTGCGCCGTGGTCATCTCGCACGACCGCTGGTTCCTCGACCGCACCTGTACCCACATCCTCGCGTGGGAAGGCAACGTCGAAGAAGGCAAGTGGTTCTGGTTCGAAGGCAACTTCGGCGACTACGAAAAGAACAAGGTCGAACGCCTCGGCGAGGAAGCCGCCAAGCCGTCGCGCGTCACCCACCGCAAGCTCACCCGTTAGGAGCAAACCCCATGGCAGAAATCCACGTGCACACCATTCCGGTGCGTTGGAGCGACTTTGACCGCTACGGTCACGTGACCAACTCGGCCTACGTCGAGTTGGCGCAGGAGGCGCGCCTGGCGTTCGCGGAGAAGTTCTTCTATTCCGAAGGCCACGAGTTCGTGGTGTTCGTGCGCCGGCTCGATGTGGACTACGTCCGTCCGATCCTGCCCAACACCACTGAAGTGACCGTGGAGACGCAGGTGGTCAACGTAGGCAATACCTCGTTTACCACCCGCCAGGAAATCAAGGACGCGCAGGGCAAAACCTGCGCAGTGGTGGAGTGTGTGCAGGTTACGGTGGATACTGCGACGACCTCGCCGCGCGAGATCACGAAGAAGGAGATCGGCATCCTGTCTAAGGCGGCCGACAACTAGGTGATCACCCTTGACATCGAATCTGGCGCGCGCGGCCTGACCACTCTGGTCGGCCGCGCCGTCGGCTTAGATTCACAGGCCTCCGCACGCTTCCAGGAGGTTGGCGGGGGTGCGCTCGACGTGTTCGTGACCACGCCCTTCGAGGCCATTGCTTCTCGACGAATCACCGGCACCACCTCCCACAACACCGGCACCGTCAGCGCCCGCGACTTGCTTGCCGCGCTGCAGTCCGGCTCGGTGGAGGTCGGGCCGGCGCGCGATACCGCCTGGCCCGGGGCGCTGCCACCCGCCACCGGATTCGTTGCGCGTGAGCAGGTGCCGGTTGGCGTGGCGCGTCGCCTTGCCGACGAAGGCCGCAACCTCGCCCGCCAATTCTCCGGACCAGCCGGCCCACCGAAATCCTTGCTGGACGGGATCGTGCTCACCGCAGACGCCGACAGCGACAACCCAGTGGAGATCCCCATGCGGATGATCTTCGCCTGCACCGCACTCGGGCTCATCCCCGGCTTCGAAGCACCCGCGGAGATCCCGCGTCACCTGCGCGTATCCAGCTGCGGGCGCTGGACCCGCCTAGACGCCCCCTTCGGATCCGTCTACCGCAACGCCGGACTCGGCCTGCTGTTCTAACGGGCCGCGCTTCGCTGGCGGCCCGGGCTGGGACTAATAGGCCCGCGGGCCCTGGTTGATCATCATGTACGCCACACGCTGCATGTGATTCCACATCTGGGCGCGGTACGGTTCGGGCAGCTCGTCGTCGTCAAACTGCTCCATCGACTTGCCCATCAACTCGAGCCAACGATCCGCCTCCGGCTCACCGATCGCGAAAGGGAAGTGGCGCTTGCGCAACATCGGGTTGCCGCGCTGCGCCTGATACTCGCGCGGGCCACCCCAATACTGGACGAGGAACCAACGCAGGCGGTTCTCCGCTCCTTCCCAATCCTGATCCGGGTACATCGGGCCGATGAGGTCATCTTCCTTGACCTGATCGTAAAACCCGCGGACAAGGCGGGTGAAGAATGGTTCGCCGCCGACGGCGTCGAAAAGCGTCTGCTCCTGCTTCGGGCTAATCTCCAACGTTTTCCTCCTGCTGTTTCACCAACACAGACTCCCGCGGCGTCAACACCACACCCTCGCGGTGCAACGCCGCCAAAATCCGCTGATTCAAATAACGCGCAACCGTCCACTGCATGCCAGGCATCGTCTGCACCTCCACGCGGAACGACATGTAATTCGGCGTCACTTCGCTCGGACCCAACATCCGCGGAGTGCCCATCACCAGCTCGGCGACATCCTTGTCCTGGCAGCCCGCAACAGCGGTCTCTTCGATCAAACGCGACACCTCATCCGGATTCACCATCAACGACACCGGCACCTGCACACGCGCGGTAGAGAAGCGGGCCGAGTGATTGCCAACCCGATCAATGTCGCCGTTGCGGATGTACCACAGCGCGCCGTCGATATCGCGAAGCGTGGTGATGCGAAGCGTCATCTCCTCAACATCACCCACAACATCGCCGACCTCAATCGTGTCACCCACCCCGAACTGATTCTCAATCAAAATCGCTACACCGGAGAAGAAATCCTTCACCAACGACTGCGCACCAAAACCAATCGCCACACCAACGACACCAGCCGACGCAATCAACGGCGCAACATTGACCCCCAACTGATCCAGCACCGCAAGCACCGCCCACGCCCAAATCACAATCGCAGCCACCGACCGGCCCACATTGGCCAGCGTCTTCATCCGCTGCTGACGACGCTTCTCCTGCGCACGAATCTGCTGCGCATCACGCCCCTCATACTTCAACACATTCGAGCGTTTAATTCCCTGGCGCGTCGCACGCCGAATAATGCCATTCGCCAGCCAATTCAGCACAATTGCAACCAGCAAAATGAGCACGATCTTCACCGGGCGCTCAATGAACAATTCATGCGTTTGCGGATTGTTCCACCACGACGCCACGCCCTCGACAGCTTGGTCAACCTTTTCAGAAGCATCTTGAGTATCCATCACCGCACGAGTGTACGCGCGATGCATAAAAATGACCGAGGGGTGTACCGCTTGG
This sequence comes from Corynebacterium sp. HMSC034E11, assembly GCF_001835905.1. Taxonomy (NCBI): domain Bacteria; kingdom Bacillati; phylum Actinomycetota; class Actinomycetes; order Mycobacteriales; family Corynebacteriaceae; genus Corynebacterium; species Corynebacterium sp. HMSC034E11. Next base: position 126,609 of record NZ_KV826393.1, on the reverse strand, counting down.
TCTAGTGTCTGTGCACATGACTGTCTACGGATTCACCACCAACGCCATCCACGCAGGCTACGAGCCCGACAGCCTCTACGGGCCAATCAACACCCCCATCTACGCCTCCACCACCTTCGCCCAAGACGGCCTCGCCGAACTCCGCGGCGGCTACGAATACACACGCGTGGGAAACCCCACCGTCACCGCCCTGGAAAAAGCCGTTGCGGCGCTTGAAAACGCCGACTTCGCCGTCGCCTACTCATCCGGCATGGCAGCTATCGACGTCGTCCTGCGCATCCTGCTCAAACCCGGCGACCACGTCGTCGTATCCAACGACGCCTACGGCGGCACCTACCGCCTCATCCAACAAGTCTTCACCCTCTGGGGTGTGGAAAACACCGTCGTCGACATGACCAACCCCACAGAGGTCGCCGCCGCCGTCCAAGACAACACCAAGGTCATCTGGGTGGAAACGCCGACAAACCCAATGCTGGACGTCGTCGACATCGAAGCAATCGCGGCAGTGAAGAAGCAGGCAGCGCTGGTCGTCGACAACACCTTCGCATCCCCCTACCTGCAAAAACCATTCGAACTCGGCGCCGACGTCGTCCTCCACTCAACGACGAAATACATCGGCGGCCACTCCGACGTCGTCGGCGGCATCGTCTGCGGACGCGACGACCGCGTCGAAAACTTCCACGAGCAGCTGCGCTTCTTCTTCGGCTGGGTCGGCGCCAACCCATCCCCGTTCGACACCTACCTCACCGGCCGCGGCCTGAAAACCCTCGCCGTGCGCATGGACCGCCACTGCGACAACGCCGAAGCCGTCGCCAAATACCTCGACGCCCAACCGCAAATTTCACGCGTGTGTTACCCGGGACTCGAAACACACCCGGGCCACGAGGTGGCGAAAAAACAGATGACCCGCTTCGGCGGCATGGTCTCCGTACTGTTCCAAACCACCGAGCAGGCCAAGACGTTCTGCAAGTCGACGAAACTGTTCTGCCTCGCCGAATCCCTCGGCGGCGTGGAAAGCCTGCTCGAGCACCCCGCCACCATGACCCACGTGTCCGTCGCCGGCTCCGCGCTCGAGGTGCCGGGGGAGTTAGTCCGAATTTCGGTGGGCATTGAGGACGAGGCCGACCTGATCGCCGACCTCGAACAAGCCCTCAAGCAGCTGTAGCGCCGCGTTAGTTCGCTGCTGCGTCGACCGCGCGGTTGCGCACAGCGCGTGCGGAGCGGTCCTGGCCTTCGGCGATAACACGCTTCAGGCCATTGGGGACGTCGCTGTTCAGCAGGGCGTTTGCCTTCTCAACAGCCTCTTGCGTGACGTCCCAACGCGGGTACATGCCCTCCAGGGTGCGCTGCGCCATCTCGTTGGTCAAACGGTCCCACAGGGCCGGCGCGGCGCGGAAGTACTCGTCGGTCAACCCCTCGAGCCCAGCGTCGGTGAAGGTGAGCCCGTCCATGAGGTAGCGGGCCTCGAGGTTGGTCAGGTCGTCGTTAATGAGCTTGTCCCAAGCCCAACGCTTATCGACGACCGCCTTCGCCCTCAACCGCGAAATCGCACCCTCCGACGTATCGTCCTGCTCCTCGTCAATGGCCTCCAACGGCAAGGCTTCAGCAGCGAGAAGGTTCGTGATCGCCAACCAACGAACCTCTTGGTTCTCGGAGGTCTCCAGCAAATCCTTGAAGTACTCAACCGTCTCCTCGGTCGGCTCCAGACGGGCAAGCGCACGGTCGAACACCGCCTTCGGCTCCTGGCCACGGAACGCCTCGTTCAACAGATCGAAGCCGGTGCGCCGCCACGCCGGATCCACGTAGCGCTTCACAGCCTCAGTAGCCTGAGCGGCGATCCGCTCCTGCATATCCGGGCCAACCTCACGCGCTACCAACTCCACATACTGACGAGCAGGCAGACGACCATCACGCACAGACTCCCACAGGGAAGACCACACCAACGTCTTCGCCAACGAATCCTCAATCTGGCCCAAGTGCTCCACGGCAAACTGCTGCTGCTCCGCATCGAGACCCATCAGGCAGTACGTGAGGTCGTCGTCGTTCACCAGGGCGAGATCGTGTTTCACGCCTGAAAATTCAGGAATCTCAGTGCGCTCGCCAGTGATATCGAGTTCGACTTGGTGGGTGCGCTGCACGGTGCCGTCGATAAGCGAATAAAGCCCCACGCGAACACGGTGATCGCGCAACACCGGCGACTCCTGCACCACGGTAAACGTGTCCGAAATCTCCGGGTAAAGACGCGACACACCGGTAGTACGCAGCCACTGCTCAGCCCAGTTCGACAAGTCGCGACCCGAAGCCTCCTCCAGCGCGCCGAGCAGATCATCAAACGTGGCATTGGAGTAAGCATGGTTATCGAAGTGCTTACGCACACCCGCGAAAAACTCCTCATAACCCACATACGCCTGCAACTGCTTCAACACAGACGCACCCTTGGCGTAAGTAATGCCGTCGAAATTCTGCTCCGCCGTCTCAATATCCGGCGCATCCGCAGCAATCGGGTGCGTCGACGGCAACTGATCCTGCGAATACGCCCACGCCTTCTCCACCGTGGCAAACGTCGTCCACGCCTCCGGATACTCACCGATACCCACCTGCGCCGTCGCCGCCGACCAAGTAGCAAACGACTCATTGAGCCACAGATCGTCCCACCACTCCATCGTGACAAGATCGCCGAACCACATATGCGCCATCTCATGCAGAATCGTATCGTTGCGACGCTCCAGACGATACGGCGTCGGCTCAGACGTGAAAATGTACTCATCGCGGTACGTCACACAACCAACGTGCTCCATCGCGCCCATGTTGTACTCCGGGCAAAACACCTGATCGTACTTGTCGCCAAACGGGTACTTGCGGCCGAAATTCGCGTGATAGAAATCGAAGCCGTCCTTCGTCTGACGGAACAGTCGCTCCGAATCCATATGCGGAATCAAACTGGCACGCGCGTACAGACCAAGCTCAATCGTGCGGCCATCACCCGCGTCGTACGTGTCGGTGACCTTCTCAAACTCACCCGCGCAAATCGCAACCAGGTATGTCGACAGCGGGTAATCAATCGTCGTGGTCCAAGTCGCGGTGCCATCACCGTTTTCCTCGCGTGAAACCGCCTCATTCAGAATCACCGTGTAACGCTCCGGCGCCTTCACACCCACCTTGTACGTCGCCTTCAAATCCGGCTGATCAAACGAGGCAAACACCTTCATCGCCATCGCCGGCTCAAACTGCGTGTACAGGTAGTCCTTGCCGTCCACCGGATCCGTGAACTTATGCAGACCCTCGCCCGTGCGGTTGTACGGCTCCGTCGACGTCACCCGCAGCTCGTGTGCACCAGCCGTCAGCGTGACTTCCTGGCCAGTCGGCTCCCCATCAAGCGTCGCCTCGAATGATTCCGCCACCAGGTCAAAGTGCGTCGTTCCCGCCTCGGAATCGAACTGGATTGTCGACACCGTCGTGAACGTGTCCTTGCCAGTGATATCCACCAGAATGTCGTAACGAACGTTGGAAATGAGCTTTGCGCGCAACTGCGCGTCTTCACGCGTGAGATTAGTCTTCATGTGACTCAGGCTACACGCGCTATTGTGGGCGGCATGAAAGAGCAAGTGACTTTTTGGTTTGATGTTTCCTGCCCGTTTTGCTGGTTGACTTCGCGTTGGATGAAGGAAGTGGAGAAAGTCCGCGATGTTGAGGTCGAGTGGGTGCCGATGTCGCTCTCCGTGCTCAACGACGGCCGTGACATCCCTGCCGACTATGCCGAGTTGATGAAGGCGAACTGGGGGCCCGCGCGTGTGTTCGCGAAAGTGAAGCAGGATGCCCCGGACAAGATCGACGCGCTGTACACGGCGATGGGCACGATCATCCACACTGGCGGCCAGGATCACAAGAAAGGTTTCGGCGCCTACGACAGTGTTATTGCGGAGGCGCTTGCCGAGGTCGGTTTGCCCGCGGAGTACGCGGATGTGGCGAATACCGACGAGGTTGATGAGGCCTTGCGCGGTTTTCACGCGTCGGCAATGGCTGAGGTTGGCGACGACGTCGGCACCCCCGTGGTCAAGCTCGGCGACAGTGCGTTTTTCGGCCCGGTGATCACGCGTGTGCCGGAGGGCGAGGATGCTGGGAAGTTGTTCGACCATGCGGTTGGTGTGGCAAGTTTCCCGTATTTCTTTGAGCTCAAGCGCAGCCGTACGGAAGCCCCGCAGGTACGCTAAGCCTTATGCGTATTTACCTTGGAGCAGATCACGCCGGTTTCGAGCGGAAGAATCAGATTAAGGCCCATCTTGAGGCGCAGGGTCATGAGGTGACTGACTGCGGCGCCCACGAGTACGACGCCGCGGATGACTACCCGGCGTTTTGCATCGCCGCAGCGGAGGCTGTTGTTGCGGATCCGGGTTCTCTGGGCATTGTGCTTGGTGGTTCGGGTAATGGTGAGCAGATTGCTGCGAATAAGGTCAAGGGTGCTCGTTGTGCGTTGGCGTGGTCGGAAGAGACCGCGAAACTGGCCCGCGAGCACAACAACGCGCAACTCATCGGCATCGGCGGGCGCATGCACACCGAGGAAGAGGCGCTCGCGATTGTTGATGCGTTTGTTTCCCAGCCGTGGAGTGAGGAGGAGCGTCATCAGCGTCGTATCGATATTCTCGCGGAGTACGAGCGCACTGGTGTCGCGCCGGAGGTTCCGTCTGCGAAGTAGTGTGTAGGCATGACGATTGGCCCGCTTTTTTGGCGGGCTTTTTCGTTATGTGAAGAGTTGTTGCATGGCTCCGGGCGGATGCTTCTCGACGACCGACCCTCCCGGCGATACCCACACCGGTATCCCATCGCGTATCTGTATTCGCCCGTAGCGGTTAACACGTGGGTCATCGTCGTTGCGCCCGTTATGAAACCGACATAACGGCACGAGGTTGGCCAGGTTGGTTTCCCCACCATGCCGCCAGGCGTGGATATGGTGCATGTCGCAATTGTCAGCTCCATGTCGACAATCCGGCACCGGACAGGTTGGCGACATCATCGATGCCA
>NZ_KV826393.1:94589-121490 GCF_001835905.1 Corynebacterium sp. HMSC034E11 | reverse complement strand
GCGTCCATTCGGGAAGCGGCACCATAACAATCGGGCGTGGTACTGCATGCGGCACCCCACCACCATCGCCATCACCGCGCAAGATACCCATAAGCGCATCAGCCATCTGGCCGGCTGGCGGCAGTTCCGTATCGATCATTCCACGCAGCGTGTGCTCAATATCAGCAATATTGCGCGCCGAATGCGTCAAGTGCAGCGTGGCCATACCCTCACGAGCACGAGAAAACCGTACTTGCTTTTCAGGCGCGGGTTTCTTCGCATCAATAACCCGATCGGCATAGCGCGAGAGCGCATCGAAGCGGCCTTCAAACTTCAACAACGTAAAGCGCAACCGCCAACGCTTCGCCGCATCTTCAACCACGGCGAGTTTGCGCTCAATCAAACACAACTGATCCAACGGAGTATCGGCGGCCATCAGGCGGGCGTCGGATTGTTTCCGCGTGAATTTCGTCACCCCGAAGTAGACGTCGTGCACGCGTGACCATTCTCGGATGCGCGACGGGTTCAGCCCGGCAGCAAGAGCTGTGTCGCGGTCGAAGTCGGCGATGTCCGAAAGCCGGAAGCCGAGAAGGTCTACAAATGCCATGGCATGAACGCTAAGCAACCGCCTAACAACCGACAAGACCCAACAAAAAATCTGTGGATAACCCACCGACTCATGCCGGAAAGTTATCCACAGATTTTGCTGGGTCTTGACTTTTAGCGTTTGGTCACTTTGCCGGTCAGTTTCGCGAGCGGTGCGGCGAAGGATCCGCGGGCGAGGAACCATCCGAGCGCGGTGACGGCTACGGCGCCGAGGAATACCAAGGTGCCGGTCCAGGAGGTGGAGTCTTGGGCGGCGAACATGGCGTTGAGGTTGGCGCGCAGGCCGGTCGTCGCAACGAGGAAAACGTGGATGACCATGAAGATGAGGAAGTAGATCATGGTGGGGAAGTGCACGGCGCGTGCCCACGCGACGGGCACCCCGTTCCACGTTTTCGGCCACATGGAGCTCATGCGGAAGCCGGATGCGATCGCGAGTGGGGAGGCGATGAATACGGTGGTGAAGTACGCGAGTTCTTGCAGCGCGTTGTAGTGGACCCAGCCGTGTTCGTTAGGCCAGTCGAGCGCGAGGTATTGCAGTCCTGCGGAGATGGCGTTGGGGATGGCATCGATGCTGGTTGGCACGATGCGGACCCATTGGCCGGTGGCAAACAGTAGGATGTAGAACACTACGCCGAGTGCGACCCATGCGATGTCAAGGGTTTGGTGCAGCCATTGGGTCAAGGAAATCTTTTTGCCGTTGCGTTTCGACGTCCAGTAGCCCGCCGGCCGCTTCTCTCTGCGCACGTCGAGACCAGTCTTGACGATGAGCGCCATGAGGAACATGTTGAAGAAGTGGGCCCAGTTGAGCCAGGCGGGGAAGCCGACGGGGGCGTTGTCGGGTAGTGGCTGCATTCCGTCGTAACGTGCGACGAAGTCGGCGCCGGTGTCGGTGCCGATGAACCAGCGTGCGCCGACGAATGCTGCGATGACCAGTACGAGGGCTGGAATGAGCCATCGCTTATCGACGACCCCACGCCCCGCCGGCACCTCCACCGGCGCAGGCGCTGCGGGCGTTGGGGCTGCCGGTGCTGCCGGAGCCGGATCGGGCGTGGGCGTGGCGTCGGCGGTTGTTGCGGCCGCTGGTGCAGCCGTCGGTGCTGGAGCTGGTGCGGCTTCGGGCTCGGCTGGTGCGGGCACGTGGACGGTGCCGGCGGGTGGCCAGGCTTCGCCACCTGTGACGCGGGGGAGACCACGGCGCAGGGCAACCTCGACGGTGTTTGCGGGGGCTACAGCTGGAGATGTGGCCTGATCGGCTGCGTCAGCCGTGCTAGTAGCAGCAGCGTCAGGCTCGCTCGGTGTCGCTGTGGACGGAGCAGCAGCAGCGCCCGCAGCGCCTGCGAAGGCAGCGACGGCGGTGGCCGGTGGCCAGGGTTCACCGCCCGGGGTGCGAGGTAGGCCCTGGCGCAAACCGGTGGTCGGCGAGGAAGCAGACACAGTGGCAGGCGCCGCGACAGGCTCAGCGGGTGCGCAGGTGGTCGGGGTGGTGGGGTCGTCGATTAGCGGGGGCCATGGTTCGCCGCCGGGAACACGGGGCAGGCCGCGTCGGAGTTGGGGCATTACTTACGAGCCTCGATCTCGGAGATGATCTGCGGAACGATGTCGAAAAGGTCGCCGATGATGCCGAAGTCAGCGATGTCGAAGATGGGGGCATCCTCGTCATTGTTGATGGCGACGATGGTGTCGGCGGTTTGCATGCCCACCAGGTGTTGGACAGCGCCGGAGATGCCGATGCCGATGTAGAGCTTCGGGCTGACCAGTACGCCGGTTTGGCCGATTTGGGCTTCGTAGGCGACTTGGTCTTCGTCGACGGCGGAGCGGGTGGCGCCGACGGCGGCGCCGAGGGCATCCGCAAGCCCGCCGACGAGTTCTTCGAACATGTCGGCGTCGCCGAGCGAGACGCCACCGGCAACGACCTTGTCTGCGGTGAGCAGGTCGGGGCGGGTGGAGGTGCGCTCGACCGGCGTGACGGAGACCACCTCGGCGGTACGTGCGCCGGAGTGCTCGACGTCGAGGTCGCGCACCTCAGGCGTTGCGACGGCAGCGGCGCGGGTTTCCACGGCACCGGGGCGCACGGTGATCACCGGCGCCGAGTGGGTGGCGGCGGCGGTTGCGGTGTAGGCGCCGCCGAAGTTCTGGTGGTCGGTGACGATGCCTTCCGCGTCTCGACGAACCGCCACCGCGTCGGTCAACAACGCCTTGTCGGCGCGCACGGCTACACGGCCGGCGGTTTCGCGCCCGCGCACGGTGTGGGAAAACAACACGGCGGCGGGGTTGAGGGTGGTGAGGGCGGTGGTGGTGGCGTCGACAAGTGGGGCGTCGGAAACCAGTACTGTGGCCGCGCCGAGGGTGCTGAGGGCGTCGGCGTGGGTGCGGTCGTCGATAAGAACGATGGGGGTGCCGATTTCGGAGGCCGCACCGATGAGTTCGGCGGTGTGGGGGTCGAGGCTGCCGTCGTGGGAGCGGTCCGGGACAACGAGAATTTCAGTCATGGGTGCTCCTTAAATGAGGTTTTTGGATTCGAGGAAGTCGACGAGTTTCGCGGCGGCGGTGGAGTTGGCGTCGATGATTTCGCCGCGTTCGCGTGCCGGGCGCTTGTCAATGGCGACCATGATGGCGCGCGGGTGGGTGAAATCTTCCGCGTCGATGTCCAGGTCGGCGAGTGTGAGTGTGTTGAGCTCCTTCTTCTTCGCCGCCATGAGTCCCTTGAAGTTGGGGTAGCGGGGGTCGGCGAACTCGTCGGCAACAGCGACGACGGCCGGAAGGTCGGCGCGCAGTTCGACGACCGCCCCGTCGGAGGCCTGGGTGGCGGTGACGTTTGTGCCGTCGACGGTCAGTTCCGTCAGGTTGGTCAGCACGGGCCAGTTCAGGTGTTCGGCGATCATGGGGGCGACGACGCCGGTACCGCCGTCGGAGGACATGTTGCCCGTGACGACGAGGTCGTAACCGTTCGTGCGAATCAACGCCGACAGAACTTCGGCGGTGAGGGTGACGTCGGCGCCAGTCAAGGCGTCGTCGGAAACGATGTAGGCCTCGGTGGCCCCCATGGCGATGCCGCGGCGGATCGAGTCAGCAGAGGATTCGGGGCCGACGCTGAGGATTTCGACCACGGTGTCGTCGTTAAGTGCTTCCGCGATGCGTAGCGCTGCTTCGACGGCGCGTTCGCCAACTTCGTCGGCAACAACGTCGCCGGAGCGGTCGGTCAGACCGGTCTCCAGGTTCATTTCGCGGTCGCTGTAGGTGTCCGGCACCTCTTTCAGCAGCACGGCAATGCGCACGGCTACTCCTTATAGGTAGGGGGTAGGCAATCGTGCGCAGTCTAGCGCACGCCTAAAAGTCGAATCCTCCGAAGTCGAAGCCGCCGCCGAAGTCACCCATGTCTCCGCCGAAATCGCCGCCACCCATGTCACCCATATCACCCATATCTCCCATGTCGCCCATGCCTTCTGCGCCAGCAGCGTCGCCGAGACCGCCAGCCTCAAACGCTTCGGGTGCGGCGGCGCCGGACATGCCGGCGAACATGGTGGAGTAGAACATCATCGACGACGCAGCCCACATGCCCGTCATCATCGCCGGGGCCCACCATGCGGTGGAGTACCAGCCAGCAGGAACGGGGCGGCCAGCGACGGCGCCGCCGGGGTAGTAGTGCGGGGTGGCCTCGGTGGCCACCGGCGACGCGGTCACAACGGTGCCGTCCTCTTGGCGCACGCTGCGCTGTTCGGTCACGCGGCCTGCCTGGCGCTGGCCTTCCAACTCTGGCAGCGCAGGACCGGCTGGAAGCCCCATGATTTCGCGCGCGGCGTTGACGTAGTGCAGGCCCTCGAGCGCGGATTCGCGGGCGAGCATGGCCTGCTTTGGCGTGCGGGCGTCGGCAAGACCTGCGCTTGCTGCGTTGAAGCGCTCGGAGGCGTCGGCCATGGCCTGGGTGGAGGCGGCGTCGTTGCCGGAGAGGTTCAGCACCTGCGAGCCGAGGCGGTCGGTCCATCGCTTGGCGTCGGCGTAGGCGTCGTCGAAAGAAATCTGCACCTGCTGGCGCGATTGCACTTGACGACGACCGCCACCACCCATCGTGGGCAGCATGATCAACGCGCCGATGGCAAAGACGATGAGCAACAGACCGAGCATGGCTCCTCCTAAAATTCGTTGTTGTTTGGTTCAACGGGTGAACCTGCGCTAAAGTTCCGGGCAGCCGTTAAGGCAGCGTTTCTACGCATGGGAATGTCGTATAGTGGCTAATACCTCAGCCTTCCAAGCTGAAGACGCGGGTTCGATTCCCGTCATTCCCTCCACGTTTGACCACCGGTTCTGCATGCAGAACCGGTTTTCTTCTACCCCGATGTGACCCCGCTTTGATCGCCCGCTACAATGATCAACCTGAACCGCTTGAGTGGTTACTGATTCGGTTCATACCGTGGCGGTTTTGCCGCCTACGGGGCGTGGCGCAGTTTGGTAGCGCACCTGCTTTGGGAGCAGGGGGTCGCAGGTTCAAATCCTGTCGCCCCGACAAAGGCGGGCCCGTTTTGTACGGGCCCGCCACTTATAAGCACTGAAACTCGTTGATCGAAACAAGTACAGGAGAAACCCGTGAAGACTAACGTCGAAAAGCTCAGCGACACCCGCGTTAAGCTCAACGTCAGCGTGCCGTTCGACGAGCTTGGCCAGGAGATCGACCAGGCATACAAGGCGATCTCCCAGCAGGTCAACATTCCGGGCTTCCGTCGTGGCAAGGCTCCGCGCCAGCTGATCGACGCTCGTTTCGGCCGCGGTCCGATCCTGGAGCAGGTTGTCAACGACATGCTGCCGACCCGCTACGAGCAGGCCCTGGCAGAGAACGACCTGAACCCGCTGGGCCAGCCGGAGATTGAGGTCACCAAGATCGAGGACAACGACGTTGTCGAGTTCACCGCTGAGATCGACGTTCGTCCGGAGATCAAGGTGCCGGACTTCTCCAAGATTGAGGTCACTGTTCCGGAGCTCAAGGTTGACGACGAGGCTGTTGACGCCGAGCTCGACTCCCTGCGCGAGCGTTTCGGTGAGCTCAAGGACACCAAGCGCAAGATGAAGACCGACGACTTTGCGGTCATCGACCTTGAGGCTTCTATCGACGGCGAGAAGCTCGACGACGCTTCCGCTGAGGGCCTGACCTACCGCGTTGGTGCCGACGACCTGATGAAGGGCCTGGACACCGCTCTTCGTGGCATGAAGACCGGCGAAGACAACGAGTTCGAGACCGAGATCCAGTACGGCGAGAACAAGGGCAAGAAGGCGACCGTAAAGGTCCACGTCCAGCAGACCAAGGAGCGCAAGCTTCCGGATCTTGACGACGATTTCGTCCAGATGGCGTCCGAGTTCGACACCGTCGACGAGCTGCGTGAGTCCACCCGCGAGCAGGTTGAGGAGAACGCGAAGGCGAAGCAGGCTGCTGACATTCGCGACGAGGTTCTCAAGGCTGCCCTCGCCCAGGTTGAGTTCGCGCTGCCGGAGTCGATCGTCGACGAGCAGGTGCACAACCAGCTCCACCAGCTGCTCGGCCAGATGGCTCACGACGAGAACGCACTGGCGCAGCTGCTTGAGGCTCAGGGCACGACCCGCGAAGAGTTTGACAAGGAGTCCCGCAAGCAGGCTGAAGAGTCCGTGCGCACCCAGCTGTTCCTCGACGCTGTCGCAGAGGAAGAGCAGCCGGAGGTTTCCCAGCAGGAGCTCACCGACCACATCCTGTTCACCGCACAGTCCTACGGCATGGACCCGAACCAGTTCGTGGCTCAGCTGCAGCAGTCCGGCCAGATCGCGAACCTGTTCTCCGACGTGCGTCGCGGCAAGGCCCTCGCCGCCGCTATCTCTCGCACCTCGGTGAAGGATGAGACTGGCAACAAGGTTGACCCGAACGATTACTTCGGTGAGATCGAGGAAGAGGACGAGGCTGCTGAGGAGCAGTAACCCCCTCTAAACCAAGGATCTTTGGGCGGCCGGAAGCGAACTTTCGCTTCCGGCCGCTTTTTGTTTGGGAGCGTGGGGTCGTCGATAAGAATTGGCCGTACGCCGGTAGCGAACAAGGTTCAACTCCCTCGCGCGCGCGAGTAGGGTGGTGGCGTTACACGACGAACTAGCGAAGGAGCATCTGTTATGACTTCCCCGACTCAAGGTATGAACCTGGGAGACTCGGTGTACGAGCGCCTCCTGCGGGAGCGCATTATTTTCCTGGGTCAGCAGGTGGATGATGAGATTGCCAACAAGCTTTGCGCCCAGATTCTGCTGCTGTCGGCTGAGGATCCGACGCGCGACATCAGTCTTTACATCAACTCGCCGGGCGGTTCGGTGACCGCAGGTATGGCGATTTACGACACGATGAAGTACTCCCCGTGCGACATCGCTACCTACGGCATGGGTCTGGCTGCTTCCATGGGCCAGTTCCTGCTGTCTGGCGGCACGAAGGGCAAGCGTTACGCGCTGCCGCACGCACGCATCATGATGCACCAGCCTTCCGCAGGTGTTGGCGGCACTGCTGCTGATATTGCGATCCAGGCTGAGCAGTTTGCCGCGACGAAGCGTGAGATGGCTGAACTTATCGCAGAGCACACCGGCCAGACCTTCGAACAGATCACGAAGGATTCGGACCGTGACCGTTGGTTTACCGCGATGGAGGCCAAGGAATACGGCATCGTGGACCACGTCATCGAGAATGCCGCCATGGCTGGCGAGCACGCGATTGGCGACTAAGGCAAGCAACGAGAAGAGGAGACTTTTACTATGACTTTCCAAATGCCCAGCTCCCGCTACGTGCTGCCGCAGTTCCTGGAGGAGACCAGCTTCGGCACGAAGCAGATTGATCCGTACGGCAAGCTGTTTGAGGAGCGCATTGTGTTCCTTGGCACCCAGGTTGATGACACGTCGGCGAACGACATCATGGCCCAGCTGCTGGTCCTGGAGTCCCAGGATCCGGACCGTGACATCACGATGTACATCAACTCCCCGGGTGGTTCGTTTACCGCGTTGATGGCGATTTACGACACGATGCAGTACGTCCGCCCCGACGTGCAGACGGTGTGCCTCGGCCAGGCGGCATCGGCCGCCGCGGTCATCCTGGCGGCCGGTGCGCCGGGTAAGCGTGCGGCGTTGCCGAACTCGCGTGTGCTGATCCACCAGCCGGCCACCCAGGGCACGCAGGGGCAGGTTTCGGACCTGGAGATCCAGGCGGCTGAGATCGACCGTATGCGTCGTCTCATGGAGAACACGCTGTCGCACCACACGGGCCGTACGCCAGAGCAGGTTCGTATTGATACCGACCGCGACAAGATCCTCACCGCTGAGGAAGCCGTGGAGTACGGGATCATCGACCAGGTCTTCGACTACCGCAAGCTCAACGGCTAAAAAGAAAGGCGCCCGTAAGGGCGCTTTTTAGCTTTACGACGACACCCTCACCGGCGTCGCACCACAACCACCTACTGTTCGGTTGGGGTTTCCACGACGTCGGCGGAGGTCGGCGCTGCGTCGTCGCAGAACTTCACTGCGTTACGGATGGCTTCTGGTGCGCCCTCGAAGTCGCCGCGCGACCAGCACACGCCGTCTGCGGTGTTTTGCGGGTCTACAGACGCCCAACCGTTGCCCCGTGCGACCCAGTAGTAGTCCTGACCGTCTGGTGTGACGGTGCGGGCCCATTCACGGTCGCAGAAGGTGCTGTATTCGTCGCTGGCGCCCTGCGAGCCTTGTGCGGGCCATGCGCAGGCTGCCCCCGGCTCGTCCGGTGCGGGAGCGACCTCTGGCTCGCGTGCGGAACCGCCGGAGTTGCCGGATCCGCTCGAGCTGCGGCGACTGCTGCTGGACTTGGTGGACGACTTCGTCGTGGTGGACGTCTTCGACGAGGAGCTCGAGGAGCTCTTCGTGGTTGTGGACGAGGAGGTTGTGGTCTCGTCGTCTTCCTCGGAGGTGGTGGTCGTCGGGGTTGGGGTGGCTGTTGTGCTGGTTTGGGGGAAATCCAGCACCGGTTCAGCAATGCGTGCCTCGTCGTCCGAGCCGCCGCAGGCGGAAAGCGCCGGGACGGCGATGAGCGCTGCGGCGATGGTGGCAAGTGCGCGGCTGCGTTTCACGGGTACGGATTTCCTTTCAGACACATCAAAGAATGTGTCTAGGCTAGCTGATCGTTCCGAGGACAATGCGCTTAGTTTAGTCCCACCGCGTTTTGGGTGCGTGGGACGGGAACAGGGATGTGTCGTCGTGCGTTGTAGGGTGTGGGGTTCAGCACCCACTAGACTTGGGGAAGATTTCGGCGAGGGAACGGGAGTAGATACGCGCATATGGCCACTACGCATGACAGCGCTAGCCTTCTGAAGTGCTCTTTCTGCGGCAAAAGCCAGCAGCAGGTCCGCAAACTGATTGCGGGCGGAGGCGTCTACATTTGCGACGAATGCATCGAGCTGTGCAACGAGATCATCGAAGAGGAGCTCGCCGGCGCAGAACGCCAGGAGGAATCAGGAGAGCGTTTGCCGCGCCCTTCGGAGATCACTGCGTTTCTGGACGAGTATGTGATCGGCCAGGATGCGGCCAAGCGCACGCTTGCTGTGGCTGTGTACAACCACTACAAGCGCATTAAGGCGGAGGAGTCGAACCTTTCGGCCCGTGCGAAGGACGAGGAAGTGGAGATTTCCAAGTCCAACATCTTGCTGCTTGGCCCGACGGGTTCTGGCAAGACCTATCTCGCGCAGACGCTGGCGCGCATGTTGAATGTGCCGTTTGCGATCGCGGATGCCACCAGCCTGACCGAGGCTGGCTATGTCGGCGAGGACGTGGAGAACATTCTGCTGAAGTTACTGCAGGCGGCAGACTTCGATGTGAATCGTGCGCAGCACGGCATCATTTACGTCGACGAGGTGGACAAGATTTCCCGCAAGTCCGAAAACCCGTCGATTACCCGCGACGTTTCGGGTGAGGGCGTGCAGCAGGCGCTGCTGAAGATCCTGGAGGGCACGGTTGCGTCCGTGCCACCACAGGGTGGACGTAAGCACCCAAACCAGGAGTTCATCCAGATGGACACGTCGAACATCCTGTTCATCGTGGCCGGCGCGTTCGCTGGCCTGGACAAGGTGATCGCGGAGCGCGTGGGCAAGAAGGGCATCGGCTTCGGGGCGGAGATCGACTCGAAGTCGGAGCGCGACGAGGCGAACATGATGGCGCAGGTGCAGCCGGGCGATCTGGTGAAGTTCGGCCTGATCCCCGAGTTCATTGGCCGTTTGCCGATCATCGCGCACGTCGATGATCTGGACCGCGACTCGATGAAGCGCGTGCTCACGGAGCCGAAGAACTCGTTGGTCAAGCAGTACAAGCGCCTGTTCGCGATGGACGGCGCGGAACTGACGGTGACCGACGAGGCGCTCGGTGTGATCGCGGACAAGGCGGCGGAGCGCAAGACCGGTGCGCGTGGCCTGCGTGCGATTATGGAGGAACTGCTCGTTCCGGTGATGTACGAGTTGCCGGATCGTGACGGCATCGCTGAGGTTGTGCTGGATGAGGCAGCCGCTCGCGGGGAGGGCGAACCGAAGTTCATTGAAGAAGAAAAGCAGCGCTCCGCGTAACGCAGTTCTGCTTAGACTAGGCCGCCGTCGTCGCTGTAGACGTCGGCGGTTTCTTCTTCCGCAGTGGGGGTGGGTTCGAGGTAGGACTCGTAGCCGGAGTAGGGGATGTTGGACGTGAGGAACGTCAGCACGGTGTCGATGACCATGCGGCGCATGCCGTCGACGTTGCGGCGGCTTGCAAAGTCCACGTCGCTGACGCTCAGTGCGGTCAGGCTGTTGCCCACGCGGAAGAAACACAGCGATGCGACCAGCGTGAGCAGATCGACAGCGGAGATACCTGGGCGGAATGCTCCCGCGTCTTGGCCTGCGAGCAACAGACGTTCAACGTGGAGGAGTACTTCGTTCTCGCTGACAAGCGCTGCGGCGTCTTCTTCGGCGGCGACGGGGTCGAGGTTTTCACGCAGGACGAGGCGCACACCGTCGGGGTGGTCCAAAAACGCGTGGTAGAGGGCGTCGATGTAGCGGCGCATCCCCTCGACGGGGGCGGCGTAGGAGCGGGTGGCGATGTCCTGAGGCGGGGTGATGCGAGCACTTGCCACCTTGAGCGCTGCGAGGTACAAGCCGCGCTTGTTACCAAAGTGGTAGTGGATCATGCGCTTGCTCATGCCCGTGGTGCGTGCAAGCGCGTTGAGTTTGACGTCGTCGTAACCGTTGTGGGCAAACGCGACAATCGCGGCATCGACGACAGCACCGGGGGAAGGGGAGGTGGCAGTCTCGGGTGCGGCGGTGTCGGCCATGTCCGTGGGCTCCCTTTCGGTGTGGTTCGGTGTGGTTCGGTGTGGTGGGGTCGTCGATACGCTTCTTTGCTTCCTCTCATCGTGCACCACTTGGCAGATCAGTGGCGCAGTACCGGCCAATGTTGCCCCCTGTGGGGGTAGGTTGAAGGGGAAACAGAAACAGAAAGAGGAGGCCTCATCATGTCCCAGACCCCCGCAAATGTCGTTGTTACCGGCGCAGCAGGCAACATTGCGTACTCGTTGCTGTGGCGCGTGGCAGCAGGCGATGTCTTCGGCCCCGATCGTCCGGTGAACCTGACGCTGCTGGAGATCCCGGAGGCGGTGCGTGCGGCTGAGGGCACGGCAATGGAGCTCAACGACTCGGCGCTGCCGCTTCTGAACAAGATCATGGTGACCGACGACGCAAACAAGGCATTCGACGGTGCGCAGGCGGCGTTCCTGGTGGGGGCGAAGCCGCGCGGTAAGGGTGAGTCGCGCGCGGACATGCTGGCTGCAAACGGCAAGATTTTCATCGGCCAGGGCCAGGCGATCAACAATGGTGCTGCGGATGACGTCCGCGTGCTGGTGGTCGGCAACCCGGCGAACACGAATGCCTACATTGCGAACAAGGCGGCGCCGGATGTGCCAGCGGATCGCTTCAACGCGCTGATGCGCCTTGACCACAACCGTGCGCTGTCGATGCTCTCGCAGCAGCTCGGGGTGGCCTCGAGCGCCATTGAGCGCCTGACGGTGTGGGGTAACCACTCGGATACGCAGTTCCCGGACATCACCTACGCCACGGTGGACGGCAACCCGGTTGAGGTGGATCGCGCCTGGTATACCGACGAGTTCATCCCGCGCGTGGCCAAGCGTGGCGCGGAGATCATCGAGGTGCGCGGTAAGTCCTCGGCGGCGTCTGCAGCGTCGGCGTCGGTGGATCACATGCGCGACTGGGTACAGGGCACGGCTGGCAAGTGGACGACGGCTGCGTTGCCGTCGACGGGTCAGTACGGCGTGGACGAAGGGCTTGTGTTCGGCTTCCCGGTGACGGGTGAAAACGGTGCGTGGGAGGTCGTCGAAAAGCTGGAGCTCAGCGACGATCAACGGGCTCGTATCGACGCCAACATCACCGCCTTGAAGGACGAGGCGGCGATCGCCGACAAGCTGTTCTAGGTAGCTCGTTAAGATAGGTCGCGTGACTGACAAAAATCTGAACCGCACTGACGCGCTGCCGAAGTCGTGGGAGCCCAGCGACCACGAACGCGACCTCTACGAAGGCTGGGTCAAGGCAGGCTATTTCACTGCCGACGCCCACTCTGACAAGCCTGCGTACTCCATCGTGCTGCCGCCGCCGAACGTGACGGGTCAGCTGCACATGGGCCATGCTCTTGACCACACGCTGATGGACTCCCTGGTGCGCCGCAAGCGCATGCAGGGCTACGAGGTGCTGTGGCTGCCGGGCATGGACCACGCAGGCATTGCCACCCAGACCAAGGTCGAGGCGAAGCTCAAGGCCGAAGAAGGCAAGGACCGCTACGACTACGGCCGTGAGGAATTCATTGACCGGGTGTGGGAGTGGAAGGAGCAGTACGGCGGCACGATCACTACGCAGATGCGTGCGATCGGCGATTCCGTCGACTGGTCTCGCGAGCGCTTCACGCTGGACGAGGGCCTGTCGCGCGCCGTCCAGACCATTTTCAAGCAGCTCTACGACCGCGGCCTGGTCTACCGCGATTACCGCCTGGTCAACTGGTCGCCGGTGCTGGAGACCGCCGTGTCCGACATTGAGGTCGTGTACAAGGATGTCGAGGGCGAGTTCGTCTCCATTCGCTACGGCTCGCTTGACGACGACCAACCGCACCTGATCGTTGCCACGACGCGTGTGGAGACGATGCTGGGCGACGTCGCCATCGCCGTTCACCCTGACGACGAGCGCTACTCCCACCTCATCGGTGAAGTCTTCGAGCACCCACTGCGCGAAGGCATGCAGGTCAAGGTCATCGCCGACGACTACGTGGACATGGAACTGGGCACCGGTGCGGTGAAAATCACCCCGGCGCACGACCCGAACGACTACGAGCTGGGTCTGCGCCACGACCTTGAGATGCCGATCATCATGGACGAGAAAGGTCGCATCGCCGATACCGGCACCAAGTTTGACGGCATGAGCCGCGAAGAAGCCCGCGTCGCCGTGCGCGAGGCGCTGGCTGAGCAGGGCCGCATTGTCAAGGAAGTGCGCCCGTACGTCCACTCTGTGGGCCACTCGGAACGCTCCGGTGAGCCGATCGAGCCGCGCCTGTCCCTGCAGTGGTTTGTCAAGGTCGACGAACTGGCCAAGATGTCCGGCGACGCCGTGCGCGAAGGCGACACGAAGATTCACCCGGAGTCGATGGAGAAGCGCTACTTCGACTGGGTGGACAACATGCACGACTGGACCATTTCGCGCCAGTTGTGGTGGGGCCACCGCATCCCGATCTGGTACGGCCCGGAGGACGACAACGGCGAGCGTGACGTGGTTTGCGTCGGCCCGGACGAAGAGCCGCCGGCAGGCTACGAGCAGGATCCAGACGTTTTGGATACCTGGTTCTCGTCGGCACTGTGGCCGTTTTCCACGATGGGTTGGCCGGACAAGACCCCGGATTTGGAGAAGTTCTTCCCAACCACCGTGCTGGTCACCGCCTACGACATCTTGTTCTTCTGGGTTGCCCGCATGATGATGTTCGGCACCTTTGCAGGCTCGACCACCCCGGAGATCCTGGGGGAGGGTAAGGATGGCCGCCCGCAGATCCCGTTCGAGCACCTCTACCTACACGGCCTGGTGCGCGACGAGAAGGGCCGCAAGATGTCGAAGTCCTTGGGCAACGGCATCGACCCGATGGATTGGGTGGAGCAGTACGGTGCGGATGCGCTGCGCTTCGCCCTGGCTCGTGGTGCGAACCCGGGTGTGGACCTGCCGATTGGCGACGACCACGCCACCGCCGCCCGCAACTTTGCCACCAAGCTGTTTAACGCCACCAAGTTCGCGCTCATGAACGGCGCGCGCGTGGACGCGTTGCCTGCACGCGAGGTGCTGACCGACGCTGACCGTTGGATCCTGGATCGAGCCGAGGAAGTCCGCGCCAAGGTGGACGCCTACCTGGACGATTACCAGTTTGCCAAGGCCAACGAGGCGCTTTACCACTTCGCGTGGGATGAGCTGTGCGACTGGTACCTGGAGATCGCCAAGACCCAGATCCCGCGGGACGGCGAGAGCGAGCAGGGTGAGAACACCAAGGTGGTCCTCGGCCGCGTGATCGACGTGGTGCTGCGTCTGCTGCACCCGACGATGCCGTTTATCACCGAGGTGCTGTGGAAGGCACTGACCGGCGGCGAAACGGTGACGCTCGCGCCGTGGCCGACCGCAGAGGACACCAACGGTGGTGCCGCGACCGATGAGGACGCTCGCCGTCGCATCGAAGATTCGATCAAGCTCATCACCGAGCTGCGTCGCTTCCGCTCTGATCAGGGTGTGAAGCCGTCGCAGAAGGTGCCGGCTCGCCTGGACTTCGCTTCGGCTGATCTGGTTGGCCAGGAGGCAATGGTGCGCCAGATTGCGAAGGTGACGGCGCCGGAGGATGACTTTGAGGCCTCGGCAAGCATTGAGATGCGCCTGAGCAAGGTCAACCTGGACGTCGCGTTGGATACTTCCGACACCGTCGATGTCGCTGCGGAGCGCAAGCGCCTGGAAAAGGAGCTTGCGGCGGCGCAGAAGGAGCTCGACACCACTGGCGGGCAGCTCGCCAATGAGCAGTTCTTGGCTAATGCGCCGGCGCAGGTCGTCGAGAAGATCAAGGCGCGTCAGAAGGTCGCACAGGAAGAGTTTGAGCGCGTCACGGCTCGTCTTGAGGCGCTGAAGTAATGGCGGATAAGTCGTTCGACCCGGAAGCGCGGGCAGCGTACGAGGCACTTCGAGCACAGCTTGGCGACGACGCCCTCGAGGGCATCGACATCGCCGACCTCGAATCCGGCCGTGACACCGACTTCGGCCACCTGGAGATGACCGATCACGGCATCACGCTCAACCTGGCCGACATGTCGGCCGAAAGTGGCGCGGACGGCTCCGACGCCGATACCGACGAGCCTGCACCAACCCTGGCTCCGGAGGGCGACCACCCGGACTTTGACAAGGTGGTCGCCCAGTTGGATGCGCGTGCGGCGGCGAATGACCCGAACCCGTCGCTGGATCGCATTGCGATGCTGATGGATCTTTTGGGTACGCCCCAGCAGTCCTTCAACGTTATTCACGTTGCGGGCACGAACGGCAAGACGTCGACGGCGCGTATGGCGGAGTCGATCCTTCGCGCGCTGAACCGTCGCACGGGGTTGTTCACCTCGCCGGAGTTGGAGCGTGTCACCGAGTGCATCCTCATCGACGGGGAGGAAATTTCCCAGACCCGTTTTGTGGATGTCTGGCGCGACATTGAGCCGTACGTGGACATGGTGGACGCGCACTTCCGCGAGTGCGGCGAGGCGGAGATGAGCCGTTTCGAGCTGCTCGTCGGCATTGCGTACGCGGCGTTCGCGGACGCACCCGTGGATGTTGCGATCGTCGAGGTCGGCATGGGCGGCACCTGGGATGCGACGAACGTGGTGGAGGCGGACGTGTCCGTCATCACCCCGATCGGTATCGACCACCAGCGTTTCCTCGGCGAGACGATTGAGGAGATCGCCGCGCACAAGGCCGGCATCATCAAGGCGCGTGAGCGCGACGGCTACGGACCGGCGGAAAACATCGCCATCGTTGCTGAGCAGGAGCCGGAGGCGATGCAGGTCATCCTGGAGCGCGCGGTGGAAACCGGCGCTGCGGTGGCGCGACAGGGCCGCGATTTTACTATCGACGACTCCTCCGTCGCCGTCGGCGGCCAGCAACTGTCGCTGCAGGGCCTTGGCGGAGTCTACGACGACATTTTCTTGCCGCTTTCCGGCGCACACCAGGCAGAGAACGCTTCGGTGGCGCTGGCTGCGGTGGAGAGTTTCTTCGGCGTGTCCCGCGATCACCCGTTGGATATGGATTCGGTGCGCCAGGGCTTCGCGGAGGTGAAGGTGCCTGCGCGCGTGGAGCGTGTGCTGGGTGATCCGGTGGTGCTCATCGACGCCGCCCACAACCCCCACGGTGCGGCCACGCTCGCCGAAGCGATGCAGCGCGACTTCAACTACCAGTCCGTTATCGGCGTGGTGTCCATCTTCGCGGACAAGGATGCTCGCGCGATGCTGGCAGCGCTCGAGCCGGTGCTCGCGGATGTGGTGATCACCCAGAACACCGACCGGCGCGCGATGGACGCTTACGAGTTGGCGGAGATGGCCTACGAGATCTTCGGCGATGAGCGTGTGCGTGTCGACGACAACCTGCCCTCGGCGATCGAACTCGCCATCGAGTTGGCCGAGGAGGAAGGCCCCGAAGGCGTCGGTGTGCTCATCACCGGCTCCGTTGCCACCGCAGGTCAGGCGCGCACCTACCTGCGTTCGTCGCGGGGTGTGCAGTGACCGCGCACCTGCTGTTGCCTGGCACGGCGCCTGTGATTGTTACGGCGCCGCACGCCGTTGAGCAGCAGCGCGACGGCAAGATCAAGCTTGCGGAGCCCGCGACCCGTTGGCTCGCGGAGCAACTCCACGAGCACGTAGGCGCGACAGCGTTGATCAAGACCGACGCGGATAAGGCGGATCCGAACTCGGACGAGCACAGTCCGTTCCGGGACGTCGCGGTGCGCGAGGTCGAGCAGCGTGGGATCGTTGCGGGCATCGACTTGCACCAGATGAACCCGGACCGGCCCGATCAGGTAATCCTGGGAACCGGTCGCGGGCGCAACATCCACGACGATTGGCGGGTGCGCGACATTGTGGTCGCCGAGTTCAACGCGTGCGGGGTGCCCGTGCTTGTCGACGAAATCTTTCCCGCAATGGGACTTCACCGCGTGTCCTCCGACGTCGCGCTGCGTACCAACATTCCGTACGTGCAGGTGGAGATGAACAGTGCTGCGCTCGACGAGGGGCCGCGCGAACACATGCTCGCTGCGTTGACGCGCATCGTGCAGCGCTTTGCGGAGGAATTGGCGTGAAACCGACCTGGCTGGTGACCAACCGATGGCTGCACTGGGACAAGTTTGAGTGGCAGTTCGACCAGATCATCGGGGCATCACACGGCCAGATTGAGCGTGTGACCACCGACTACGCAGTTACTCATTTGGAGGACCTTCCCGAGGTGGCCTTCATCATGGATAAGGATGTCGCCGCGGTTGCGCAGTTGGAGGCGTTCGGGGTCAGGTGCGTGAATTCGTCGCAAAGCATTGCGCTGTGCGACAACAAGGCGTACACGCATGCGGCGCTGACTCGGGCGGGGATCGCGCACCCGAAAACGATCACCGCGCCGCTGGTGTACCGCAACCTCGAGGCGGAGGAATGGGCGAACAGCGAGTTTCTCGCCGCCGTCGAATATGCCCTGGGGTTTCCGGCGGTGGCGAAACATGCCGTTGGGTCGTGGGGCAGCGGGGTGTTTCTTGTAAATAGCCGCGACGAGCTCATCGACGTGCTGCGTGAGGCGTACCCCTCACCGGTGATTGTGGAGGAGTATGTTGCCGGCTCGCACGGCCGCGACGCGCGGATCTACATGGTGGGCGACACGCCTGTCGCGGCGATGCGGCGCTTTGGCCAAGGTGGAGATTTCCGCGCCAACATCACAGGTGGTGGGCGTGCGGAAGCCTGGGAGCCCCCGGCCGAATACGTCGACGTTGCGCGTGCCGCGATGACAGCGCTTGGGCTGGATATTGGGTCGGTGGACTTCCTTGACGCGCAAGAACCCCTGGTCGGCGAGGTGAACTCGAACGCGCAGTTTGCGTCGCTGACGGAAACCACCGGAATTGACGTCGCAGCAGCAGTCGTTGAATATCTGGAGCAGCTATGACCGAGATGTACCTGCCGGCCCGTGAGGTGCGACTCAACGGGAAGAAAGCCAGTGTGGCAACCTACCCGGTGAACTCACTGGTCATCGGCCGGGATTGGCCGGGCTGGGAGGGGCTCAGCGATTTCCACCCGGCGCTCTTGGACGGCACTACCGCGGTGCAGTTGATCAAGGGTGGTGCGGGCGAGGAGGCATCTGCAACCGCACGCATCCTCCGTGCCGTGCCTGACGGTGTCGCGTCGGTTCAGCCTGTGCACGCGGAGGTGTTTTCCACCAACGTGAAACAGCGCGCGGACAAGGCGGGCGATAGTTCGATCGTGATCAGCGAGTCAGTCCGCGCCCGGCTGCCGGAGGCGGAGCATTACCGGGTGGTGTGCCCGTTTACCAGGTGCTCGTTCGTTGTCACCCGCGACGAGATTGAGACGTTCCCAGACGGCGAATACTCCGAGGGCACCATCAAGATTTCTCGTTATCAGCGCATCCTGTTGCGCCTGCACCCGCCGATGGACATCACAAAGGCGCATCGCGACGCGATCCCGCACGAGCACCACGCGCTGATTGACACCCACTACAAGGACAGGGGTGTTTGGCCGCGCGAGCGTATCGACGACATCGCGTACCCAGACCGCATCCAAATCAATAGGGCCCTTCGCGCAGCGAAATTCTTCGACATCATGGTCGTGCCGATGATCGAAGGGGAGGGCACGTCGGTGTTCGGGGACAACGAACGTTCCACCGCGCGCAAGAACCCGCTGCGCAGGTCGTGGTACTGGACCGCGAGGAAACTCCTCGGTTCGCGAACCTACGTGATGCGGGTCGCCCGACCGAACGACATCGACGAGTCCCGCGCAGTGGTGCGCCTCACCGCGGATTCGATGCAGTCGTTGGGCATCGAGGATTCGGATATTGTGCGGCTGCGCTACGGCGACCGGACGATTGCGGCGCGTGCGATGGCGATTGTCGACGACGCCCGTTTCCGCCAGAACTCTCACATCAGCGTCATCGAGCCACTCGATGCGGTCATTGGTATTCCGTCGAAACTGCGCGGACAACTTGGTGTACCGAGCATTAACGAGTCGGTGAAGGTAGACCGCGACGTCAACCACCTGCTGCGCAAAACCCTGAACGTGTACATTTTGTCGGCGCTCGCGTGGCTGTTTACCGTGCTGCAGGTCATCCCGGAAGGTCCTCGAGCGACGATTGGCACCGTGGGGTTGTTCGTTCTCGCGCTGCCGTTCATTGTCTACCTTGCGGCGGCGCCGCGCCGGGCGCAGGTTATGGATGCCAGCTAGGTCTGGCTACGATTACCACCATGGCGAGAAAGCAGACGCAGCAGGAAATGGGCCCACTTGGGCCCGGTCACGCTCCGGTGAAGGATCCGATGGCTGGGCTTACCGGTGTTCTGTCCGGCACGTTGATCATGGAAGCGATCACGATCCTGCTCATTCTCACGGTGATCCTCAAGGTAGATGAGGGCGAGCACTGGACCACGTTTAACTGGGTCTACATCACCGTTGTTGGTCTGGCGCACGTGGTGATGGCTGCGTTTCAGCGCAAGCCCGGCGCCCTGTGGATCGACCTGGCGTTGCAGGTTCCACTAATTTTTGGCTTTTTCATCCACTGGTCGGTGACCGCTGTGGGCGTGATCTTCGGCATCGTGTGGTACTTCATCATTCAAATGCGCTCGGAGATGATTCAGCGCATGCGTCACGGTTACCTGGTTACTCAGCACCTGGGGACGTAAGTTCGCGCCGCAGGATTTTGCCTGCTGCGCTTCGGGGGATCGCATCGACGAAGGTGACCATTCGCACCTTTTTGTAGGGGGTGACGCGCTCGGCGACCCAAGCCATGATGGCGTTGTCGCTCAGCGCTTGTTGCGTGACGACGAACGCACGTGGCACCTCCTCAACCACCCCGTCCACCGTTCGGCGGTGGCCTGTGACGGCCACGTCGTCGATGTCCGGGTGGGTGAGCAGGAGCGCTTCGAGTTCTGCGGGGGCGATTTGGAACCCGTGGTACTTGAACACGTCCTTGGCGCGGTCGATGATGGTGACCGTTTCATCCTCGTTGATCCGGGCGATGTCGCCGGTGTGCAGCCAACCGTCCCGGATGGCGTTTGCGGTGGCAGCCGGGTTGTCCAAGTAGCCACGCATGAGTTGAGGCCCGCGCACGAGGAGTTCGTTGTCCTGGCTGAGGCGGAACTCGGTGTTGGGGATGGCGAACCCGATCGTGCCCGGATCGGACTTGCCGGAGATGCCGACGTGGGTCACGGGTGCGGATTCGGTCGTGCCGTAGCCTTGGAGGATTTCAACGCCGATGTGGCGCTCGACTTTGCGCGCCAGGTTCGTATCCAGCGATGCCGCGCCGCACACCAAAAAACGGGTGGTGGCGAAATCTTCAGGGGTGGGGTGGTTGGACAACGCGAGTGCAAGCGGGGGAGCGATGTAGGACACATCGATTGCGCGGCCGCGGTGGGCAGCGGTGAACTCAGCAAGGTTGAAGCGGGCCGCGGTGGTGACGTGTCGGCGTGCGGTCAGCGACGACAACAGCAGTGTGTTGAGCCCATAGATGTGTGAAAACGGCAGGGGGGCGATCACACCACCGCCCCGGCCGATGCCGCTTGCAGCCAGTGCTGCGTTGAACTGGGCGGCGTTGGCGGTGATCGCGACGTGGGTTAACTCCACGCCTTTCGGCAGGCCTGTGGTGCCGGAGGAAAACGGAATCACCGCAACGTCGTCAGCGCTTCCGACGGGGTCGAACTCGCCGGGGCGGATGTCCTCGGCGGTGACGCGGTCAGTGGTGTGGGCGAGGGTTGCGAGGTGGTTCGCTTCGTCGTCGATAAGCGAATGCCCAATGACGCACACACGTGCGCCAGTCGCGGATGCGCCGAGGAGGCCCGCGGCGAAGTTGATGGAGTTCGGCATGCGCAGCTCGACGACGCTGCCCGGGCCCACGCCGCGCGCGGCGAGCGAGGCCGCAGTGCCGAGCGCCAACGCACGCAACTGCGGGTACGTGACTGTGCGGCCAGTGTCGATCTCCGTAATTGCGGGGGTATCCGGCAGCGCCTCTTCATCCGCCGCAAAGACAGACGCGAACAGGGTTGTCCCCGGTAGATCAATATCCGGAAGTGGGCTGCGGTGACACATGGGGGCAAGACTACGGCATAGCCAAGACGTGCAACACGTGTCGGGTTGGGTAAGATTGCGAGCCATGACTGAACGTACTCTGATCCTGATCAAGCCGGACGGCGTGGCAAACGGCCACGTCGGCGAAATCATTTCCCGCATCGAGCGCAAGGGCCTGAAGCTCGTCGAGCTCGACCTGCGCACCGCTGACCGCGAGACCGCTGAGAAGCACTACGCAGAGCACAAGGACAAGCCGTTCTTCGGCGATCTGGTCGACTTCATCACCTCCGCTCCGCTGGTGGCTGGCATCGTCGAGGGCGAGCGCGCCATCGAGGCGTGGCGTCAGCTCGCTGGCGGCACTGACCCGGTGTCCAAGGCAACCCCTGGCACCATTCGCGGCGACTTCGCCCTGACCGTTGGTGAGAACGTCGTGCACGGCTCTGACTCTCCGGAGTCCGCTGAGCGCGAGATCGCTATCTGGTTCCCGAACCTCTAAGCGGTAAGTCCGCTTCCCGGCACCGTGCCCCGTGTGAGGGGCGCAGGTGCCGTTTTCGTTTCTACGAAACGAAACTCTATGATTTTCTACGGCTTTTATTGGATTTAAAGAAATCGCATGTCTACACGATGCGATGGAGGGTAGATGGCAACGTCATCACGGTCCGAGCAGGCGCGCGCGATTGAAAAGCGCGCAGCAATTCTTCACGCAGCAACTGAATTGCTGCTCAACGAGGGGCTCCGCGGCGTGACCCACCGGCAGGTGGCCGCCGAAGCAAAAGTGCCGGTCGGGTCGATCGGTTACTACTATTCCACGCGCGAAAAGCTCGTGGTCACATGCCTGGATCAGCTTTTTGAGTCCCGCCGTAAGGTGTTCCACGAGATCATGGGGGGCAGCGTCGACCTGAAGGACCCTGTGCAGTTCGCTGAAGCGGTTGTCAATGTCATCTCGTGCGCACAAGCAGAGCGCGTACGCCAGACGGTCTATGCTTTCGTTGATTCCGAACGCGAGCCGGGCGAAGTGCAGGCGTTTTCCTCCGCTGGTCTTGAGGAGCTCAAGGGCATGGTCACCAAAATGATGGAACAGCATGGTGTGGACGGTCTGAACTCCACCCGTGTTGTCCAGGTAGCCGTCGGTGCTGCGGTGACCGAAAACCACCGCGACGCCCCGGTTTCTGCGGTGATTGATCTCCTGCGTGTCGCCGAGCAGTAGCGTCGCGTATCTGTGGCACGAAAGTTGTGCAAGAATGAGTCTCAGGCGACGAGCAAGGATGACTCGGAGCTGAGAAACTTTTGCATACCCGTGGCACACGATGTTCCGCGCGGCTGCTCGGTAGTCTTGCCGGCGCCCGGACATGACGGTTGGCCACGGCAGGAACACTGGAGCGTGCCGCTTTGGCTAAAAATAAATCAAACCGTTTCGCCGATTTTGACCGCTCGGCGCTGTCGGAAAAGACCAGGGTGTTCAACCTGGCGAAAATGCTTGATGTCCCATCGAAGGACTTGGTTGTCGCACTCGCAGACTTAGGTCTGGTGAAGGTTGCGCAGTCCACGCTGACCAAGGCGGAAGCAGACATGCTTCTCGACGCCTTGGCGGCAGGGGCCAGCACCACATCCGACCCTGAGCGCGATAAAGAGGCGGATGAGAAGATCCGTAACCGCGTTCGCAAGGACGTGGAAAACGAGATCCACCAGATCGAAGAAAAGGTCGAGGCGGAACTGCAGACGGCTGAAGAACCGGCCGAGGAGCCTGCCGAAGAACCAGCGGAGGAACCGGCTGAGGAACCGCTCACCGACATCGAGCCCGAGATCACCCCGGCGCCGCAGGAGGATCCGGAAGAGGATCGCATCCCCGCGACCCACGCGCCGCTGTTTAAGGCACCGACGCGTTCGGAACGCCGCCGCGCCACCCGCAAGGCGAAGCCGGCCGAGGACACCGCCCCGCAGAAGCGTCCGGTAGACGAGCCACTCGAAGATGATCGGGTGGAGGATTCGGGTGAGGGTGTCGTCGATACGCACAGCGAGATCGACGAGCCTGTGGCGATCAAGGGGTCGTCTCGTCTGGAGGCGCAGCGCCGTCGTCGCTCGGAGCGCCGCGAGGAACACCGCAAGCGCTCCCGCATTGTGAGCCAGGCGGAGTTCTTGGCGCGCCGCGAATCGGTCGAGCGCCACATGGTCGTGCGTGAACGGGAGCGCCACGACGGGCAGGGGCGGATCACGCAGGTTGGTGTGCTTGAAGACGGCATGCTCGTCGAGCACTTTGTTACCTCCGATGCGCAGGCCTCGATGATTGGCAACATCTACCTGGGGCGTGTGCAAAACGTGCTGCCGAGTATGGAAGCTGCCTTCATCGACATCGGGCAGGGCCGCAACGGTGTGCTCTACGCCAGCGAGGTGGATTGGAAGTCTGCCGGCCTCGGTGGGCGTTCGCGCCGCATCGAGCATGCGCTGAAGTCCGGCGACCAAGTGCTGGTGCAGGTGACTAAGGATCCGATCGGGCACAAGGGTGCACGGTTGAGTACCCAGATTTCGCTCGCGGGCCGCTACCTCGTCTACGTCCCGGGTGGGCGCAGCGCAGGTATCTCCCGCAAGTTGCCTACCCCGGAGCGCAAGCGCCTCAAGCAGATCCTTGCGGACGTGGTGCCGGGCAAGGGCGGTGCCATCATCCGCACCGCCGCAGAGGGCGTCAGCGAGGAAGCGATTGCTGCGGACGTGAACCGTCTCCACAACCAGTGGACCTCGATCCAAAAACGTGCCGAGGAGGAGAAAAACTCCAAGGGTGCCAAGCCGGTGACCCTCTACGAAGAGCCGAACCTGCTGGTCAAGGTTGTGCGCGACCTGTTCAACGAGGACTTCACCTCCCTGATTGTGGATGGCCGGAAGCCCTGGAACACCGTGCACGCGTACGTGCAGTCGGTTGCGCCGGATCTGCTGGATCGGTTGGAGAAGTTCGACCGGGGTGCCCACGAGGGCAAGGACGCGTTCGAGGAATACCGTGTCGACGAACAGATCTCCAAGGCACTGTCGCGCACCGTGTGGCTGCCGTCGGGCGGCACGTTGGTCATTGACCGCACTGAGGCGATGACGGTGATCGACGTCAACACCGGCAAGTTCACCGGCTCTGGTGGCTCGCTGGAGGAGACGGTCACCTCGAACAACCTCGAGGCGGCTGAGGAGATCGTGCGTCAGATTCGTCTGCGTGACATTGGCGGCATGATCATCATCGACTTCATCGACATGATCCTGCCGGAAAACCAGGACCTCGTGCTGCGCCGTCTCAACGAGGCGCTGGGCCGCGACCGCACCCGCCACCAGGTCTCTGAGGTGACCTCGCTGGGCCTGGTGCAGTTGACTCGCAAACGCCTGGGCACCGGCCTGCTGGAGACGTTCTCCAAGCCGTGCGAGTGCTGTGATGGCCGCGGTGTTGTGCTCACCGAGGACCCCGTCGAGGCCGAGGAGAGGAAGCCCGACCGCCCTGCTCGCAAGTCGCGCGAGTCGAAGCAGCCTCAGCGCAAGCCGCAGCAGAAGCAGCCGCTTGACGACGACCACATGGACGAACTGCTCGACTCCATCTTCTCCTCTGACAAATCTGTAAACGGCTCCGCTGAGGAGCCGACTGAAGAGTCGGCTGGCGAAGAGAAGCCGCGCCAGACCCGCCGTCGTGGGCGCCGTGGCGGCAGCCGTGGCCGCGGCCGCTCCGACGCCCCGCAGCGTGGTGAGCAGCGTGACAGCGACACCACCCCGGAGCGCGGCGAGCGGTCCGACAAGCCGGCGCAGCCAGAGAAGCCGACCCAGACGTACGAGGAAGCGGTTGAGGAGTTCGAGGCCTCGCCGCGCCGCAAGCGTCGCACGCGCGGCAACTCCCGATCCGATCACAGGCCGCGCCGGGAAGACTTCGAGCAGGAGTCGCAAGCGCAGCAGGAACAGCAGGTACAGCAGGAAGAAAAGACCCCGAAGCGCAGTGCGTCTCGTAAATCGAGGAGCGCAGAAGCAGGGGCAACCGTGCAGGTGAGGGCGAAGACGAACCGTCGTGGTCGCCGTCGTGTTGTCCGCAAGTCGGCAACCTCTGCGCCGGTGCGTCAGCACGTCGCAGCGGATCCGGAGGACAAGCCGGTGAAGAAGGAGACTCGTCGACAAGTGCCTGCTGCACGACGTGGCCGCCGCCGTGCTACCCGACGTGGTGGCGGGCGCGGTTTGGAGTAACGCGTAGGGGCGGTGTAGTCTTTGGCAGTCGCTGTTTTGGGGCGTGCCGCCTCGTTGCCTTTGCATGCGGGCACGGCTGGCCACGTTAGGCCCTAAAACGCTTAAGTTGTTCCATTCCGACCTCGTTGCATGCCGAGGTTGGGCGAGTAGAGATAAGGGGTAACCCTCTATGTACGCGATCGTCAAGACCGGCGGCAAGCAGTACAAGGTTGCCGAAGGCGACCTCGTCAAGGTCGAGAAGCTTGAGGGTGAAGCAGGCGACAAGGTCGAACTCACCCCGGTCCTTCTCGTTGATGGCGCAAACGTCACCTCCGGTGCCGACGCTCTGTCCAAGGCAAAGGTCTCCGCGGAGATCGTTGAGCAGGGCAAGGGCAAGAAGGTCAAGATTCTGAAGTACAAGAACAAGACCGGCTACAAGGTCCGTCAGGGTCACCGCCAGCCGCTGACCACCGTCAAGATCACTGGCATCAAGTAACCAACTAGGAGAGATTGAACTATGGCAACCAAGAAGGGTGCATCCAGCTCCTCGAACGGTCGTGACTCTGAGTCGAAGCGCCTCGGTGTGAAGCGCTTCGGTGGCCAGCAGGTCAAGGCCGGCGAGATCATCGTCCGCCAGCGCGGCACCAAGTTCCACCCGGGCGACAACGTCGGCCGTGGTGGCGACGACACGCTGTTCGCACTGGCCTCCGGCTCCGTGCAGTTCGGCATCAAGCGCAAGCGTCGCATCGTCAACATCATCCCGGCTGACGGCCAGGGTGTTGCTTCCGAGGTCCTCGAGCAGGCTGAGGCAGCAGGCGTTGTTGAGGAAAACACCGCAACCGCGTAAGCGCGTGTAGCGCTTCGGCGCCGCAGGTCCCGTGCATTCGGGCTTGCGGCGCTTTTTGCATATCATCGTCCGTGTTACAGAAAGGCGGAAAACAACCATGGCTCAATTCGTTGACCGTGCCACCCTGCACCTCCAAGCCGGCGATGGTGGCCACGGCTGTGTGTCCGTCCACCGCGAAAAGTTCAAACCCCTCGGCGGTCCGGACGGTGGCAACGGCGGCCACGGTGGCGACATCATCCTTGAGGTTTCCACACAGGTCCACACTCTGCTGGACTTCCAATACCGCCCGCATGTGAAGGCGAAGCGTGGTGGCAACGGCGCGGGTGATTGGCGCAACGGTGCACGCGGCGAGGATCTCGTGCTCGAGGTGCCGGTCGGCACCGTTGTGCGCAGCGAAGAGGGCGAGGTGCTCGCAGACCTCACCGTGCCTGGCACCCGCTTCATCGCTGCGGAAGGCGGCTTCGGCGGCCTCGGTAACGCGGCGTTGGCTACCGCGAAGCGTAAGGCGCCGGGCTTCGCGCTCAAGGGTGAACCGGGCCAAGCGCTGGACCTGATCCTGGAACTGAAGTCCATGGCTGATGTGGGCCTGGTGGGTTTCCCGTCGGCGGGTAAGTCGTCGTTAATTGCAGTGCTCTCCGCGGCAAAGCCGAAAATTGCGGACTACCCCTTCACCACGCTCGCGCCGAACCTGGGTGTGGTCAACGTTGGCCATGACACGTTCACCATCGCCGATGTGCCCGGGCTGATCCCGGGGGCAAGCCAGGGCAAGGGGCTTGGTCTGGACTTCCTGCGTCACATCGAGCGCACCGCCGTGCTGGCTCACATCGTGGATGTGGCCACGATGGAGCCGGGGCGCGACCCGATCTCTGACATCGAGGCGCTGGAGCACGAATTGGATACCTACGCCGAGGCGTTGGATATGGACACCGGCCTGGGCGATCTGCGCGAGCGTCCC
>NZ_KV826393.1:28251-94489 GCF_001835905.1 Corynebacterium sp. HMSC034E11 | reverse complement strand
CCCGCATTGTGGTGCTGAACAAGATGGACGTGCCGGAGGCTAAGGAGCTCGCGGAGTTCCTCAAGGACGACGTCGAGGAGAAGTTCGGCTGGCCGATCTACATGATTTCCACCGCCACCCGCGAAGGTCTTGATGAGCTGAAGTGGGCGATGTGGGAGATCGTCAAGAAGGCCCGCAAGGCTCGCCCGAAGCCGGAGCGCACCGCTGAGGCTGAGGTGATCCGTCCGCGCGCCGTGGGTCGTTCCAACCGTGGCGGCATCGAGGTCACCCGCGACCCGATGTACCCGGAGGGTTGGCTGGTTACCGGTGAGAAGGCTGAGCGTTGGATCCGCCAGACCGACTTTGAAAACGACGAGGCCATCGGCTACCTCTCTGACCGTCTGAACAAAGCTGGCGTGGAGGAAATGCTGCGCAAGCTCGGCGCGGAAGAGGGCGATACGGTCACGATTGGTGAGATCTCCTTCGACTGGGAGCCATCGATCGGTGGCGACCCGACTCTTGCCGGCCGTGGCCAGGACGCGCGTCTTGGTGGCACCGACCGTGTGTCCTCGGCAGAGCGCAAGCGTGCATCGCAGGCTCGTCGTGGCCTGATCGACGAGTACGACTACGGCACCGGCGAAGAGGCCGATCGCGAGCGCTGGCAGGGATAGGGATGTCGGATCTTCGCAGCCAGATCGCGTCCGCACGTCGCATTGTGGTGAAGCTGGGCACCAGTTCGCTTGTCGACGACACCGGGCAGGTATCCCCAGCAAAAATCGACCGCATCGTCGACGCCATCGAAGGACGCATCGCCCGCGGTACCGACGTGGTTGTCGTGTCCTCCGGTGCGATCGCCGCCGGCATGGTCCCGCTCGGGTTGAAGACGCGCCCGCGTGATTTGGCGACGAAGCAGGCCGCAGCCTCGGTCGGCCAGATCCACCTGGCTCAGGTGTGGGGTGCCTCCTTCGCCCGCTATGGCCGGACGACTGGCCAGGTGTTGCTCACCCAGTCCGATGCAGGTTCGCGTGAGCGCGCCCGCAACGCGCAGCGCACACTCGAGCGGCTGCGTCAGATGGGGGCGGTGCCGATTGTCAACGAGAACGACACGGTGGCCACCTCTGAGATGCGCTTTGGTGATAACGACCGGTTGTCAGCGATCGTCGCTACGCTGATCGCTGCGGACGCGTTGGTGCTGCTCTCTGATGTGGATGCGCTCTACGACCGCAATCCGGCCGAGCCTGGGGCAGTGCGTATCGACGAAGTCCGAACCGGCAAGGACCTCGAAGCCGTCCAAGCCGGCGACGGCGGTGTCTTCGGCACCGGTGGCATGGCCGCGAAGGTGTCGGCGGCTCGCCTGGCTGCACGTGGCGGCGTGCCGGTGCTGCTCACTGCAACGGAGAACATCGACGCCGCGCTCGACCACGGCCAGGTGGGCACCGTGTTCCATACGCGCCCGGGCCGGAAACTTTCGGCGTGGAAGTTCTGGGCGCTCTACGCGGCAGACGCGGAGGGTGTGCTGCGCCTGGACAACGGTGCGGTTGAAGCCGTAACACGTGGCGGCACGAGCCTGCTCGCGGTGGGGATCACCGGGATCGAAGGCGAGTTCCACGCTGGCGACATCGTGGAGATCCTCGGGCCCGACTCTGAAGCTATCGGCCGCGGGGAAGTGGCGTACGACGCCGCCGAACTTGCCGGGATGCTGGGTCGCCACTCCGACGAGTTGCCCGAACAGCAGCGTCGCCCAGTCGTCCACGCGGACTACCTGAGCAACTACGCGTCCAGGTTGTAGTCCAGGCTGTAGGCGTTAGCGGAACAGTTCGGTGGGCATACGCCAGATCTTCTGGCCCAGCGGGGTGATTCGGGTTTCGGGTTTGATCTTCATTAGGAAGTTCTCGTCGCTAGCTGTGCGTGGCAGGTATGCGAATCCCGGAAGGCTCGTTAGGCCTACGACAGGTGGGTAGGACGGGTCGTAGTCGATAACCACGTCGAATTGGAGCAGGCGCTTGATGAGTCCGTTGGCTCGTTCGCGGGACTCGTTCGTCAGTTTCCCGGGCGCGACCATTTCGTGTCCGATGAGACGGAATGCGACGAAGGTGGCGTTTTTGGTGAGGGCCGGATCGACGTCCCAGGGCAGGTTCTCTTGGACGGTGGTGATTGGAGAGGTGTAGCCGGCTTGTTTTGCCAGTTGATGAATGTACTGGCGGGAAACGTTGTACTCACGGGCGATTTCTACCTGGCGGTAGCCGTTTTCCATCATGTAGATCACGAGCTCGGGTGAGAGGGGAGTTGTCATAGGCAATGCACTTTCTTCTACAGGTGTCGGGGAAACACTACAGGTCCTATAGGTGTGATCACATGAGTTTTCTTGAGGAATTCTTGACGGGCACTGTTAACTTCCTTACAGGGGTGGCGCCCGTGCGATCGTGGACACTCGAATAGTTCCAATGTCGGTGCCGGGGGTCGGGTTCTTCCGTACTCTGGGCAGGCATGAAGTTCACGTATTTGCCAAAGCCCAAAGACGAGCCCATCGCCGCGCTGGAGGCACAGGGCCATGAGTATGTCGCTCTCGAGGACAACCCTGACCTCGTGCTGTTCGGCGGCGGTCCGAAGGATTTCCCGGATGAGCTGCCCGATAGCGTGAAGGTCGTGCAGATCCAGTACGCCGGCATTGAAGGCCTGCTGGAGGCTGGCATTTTGGCAAAGCATGCGGCCAACGGCGTGCGCTTTGCTAATGCGGGTGGGCTTTACGACGACACCGTGGCCGAATCCACCCTCGCCCTCCTGCTTGCCGTGGAGCACCGTATGAAGGCCGTGGACCGCGAGTGGAACAACACACAGCTGTTCAAAGAGAAGGGGTACCTCTTCGATAACAAGAAGCTCGCCCTGATTGGTGCTGGTGGTATCGGTAAAACCCTGATCCGCTTCTTGGAGCCGTTCGGTATGGAGATCACCGCCGTGAACCGCTCGGGCAACCCGGTGGACGGTGCGGACCGCACCGTTGCCATGAAGGATGCTGACGAGGTCTGGGCCGATCACGATTACTTTGTGCTGCTCACCCCGTTGACGGAGGAGACCCGCCACATGGTGAACACTGATCGGATTGAGCAGATGAAGGACACGGCGGTCGTCGTCAATGTTGGGCGCGGTCCGCTGATTGATACGGAGGCGCTCACCGACGCACTGGTCAACGGCAAGCTCCGTGGCGCTGGTCTTGACGTGACGGAGCCGGAACCGTTGCCGGCGGACCACAAGCTGTGGGACCTGGATAACTGTGTGATCACGCCGCACACCGCGAATATCCCGCGGTACATGGAACGCCGCATCGGGGCGCTGGCGTTGAAGAACTGGGGCCTCTTCGAAGCGGGGGAGAAGATGTCGACCGAGGTCGACGTCGAGGCGGGGTACTAGATCACCACTACGTCAGTGCGGCAGAGTCCCGCTCTGAGCGCACCGCGTCTGCGACGGATTCTTGCCCGGTGTCCACCCGGGGAAGTTTGGTAAGTCGCGCTAAGGCTTCTGATCGTTTCACGTTTTCAGGGTCGGGCGTGTGCTTGTCGGACATGAAAAAATGGTGCGCCAGCCCACTGTCGGTGTCAAGACCTTGGCAGTTGCATTAACGCTACGATTGCCGCATGACTGCCCAACAGACTGATCAGCAACGCCAAGCCGAGCGCGACGAGGTACTGCAGAAAGCACAGCGTGCCAAGGATGTTGCCCCGACGATTGCGGTGCTGCCGACACCGGCGAAGGATGCGGTGCTGTTGGCGGCAGCGGAGGCACTGGCCGAGCGCGCAGGTGAAATCCTTCAAGCCAACGCGCGCGACATCGAAGAGGGTCGCGCGAACGGGCTGGCGGAGTCGGTGTTGGACCGGCTGGCGCTCGACGAGGAACGCATCGACGGCATCGCCGGGGGGCTGCGCCAGGTTGCGGGCCTGCAGGATCCGGTGGGCGAGGTGCTTACCGGACGTACGCTGCCCAACGGGATTCAGATGAAGAAGGTGCGCGTCCCGCTCGGCGTGATGGGCATGGTTTACGAGGCACGCCCGAACGTCACCGTCGATGCGTTCGGTCTGGCGCTGAAGTCGGGCAACGTGGCCCTGCTTCGTGGCTCCAAGACGGCACGCCACTCCAACGAGGCGCTCGTCGCAGTGCTGCAGGACGTCCTCGCAGGCAACGACCTGCCGCGTGAGGCGGTGCAGCTCCTGCCGTGCGAGAGCCACGATTCTGTCCAGGATCTCATCACCGCCCGCGGGCTGGTGGACGTGGTCATCCCGCGCGGCAGCGCACGTTTGATCAACGCGGTGGTGACCGGCGCGATCGTGCCCACCATCGAGACCGGCACTGGCAACTGTCACTTCTACATCGACGCGTCCGCAGATCTGGACAAGGCGATCGCGATGCTGCTCAACGGCAAGACGCGCCGGGTCAGCGTGTGCAACTCGACAGAGACGGTGCTTATCGACGCCCACCTGTCCGAGACCGACAAACACACCATCATCGCGACGCTGCAGGAGGCTGGTGTGGTGGTGCATGGTGACGTCGATAAGCATGCTGCGTTCGGTGCCACCGTAGAACCCGCAACGGAGGAGGACTTCGCCGAGGAATACCTCAGCATGGACATCGCAAGCGCCATCGTTGACGGCGTCGATGGTGCGACCACGCACATCGCGCGTTACTCCAGCGGCCACACGGATGCGATCGCAGCCCAAGACGCAGATGCTTTGCGACGATTTGCTGCCGCCGTCGACTCCGCCGCCGTCGTCCTCAACGCCTCGACCGCATTCACGGATGGGGAGCAATACGGCATGGGTGCAGAGATCGGCATCTCTACACAGAAGCTTCACGCACGCGGACCCATGGCGTTACCGGAGCTGACCACCACGAAGTGGATTCTGGAAGGTAATGGCCAGGTGCGCTAGTCTATCGGCGTGCTAAAATCCCGGACCTCCATTCGCGCCAAGTTTGCGCTGTTTGCCACGGCTATTGCGACGGCTGTGACCGCAACGTTGAGCCCCGTCGCACCGACCCCCGAAGCAGACGCGCAGACGCGCTGTCCGGCGGTCGCCGTCATCGCTGCCCGCGGCTCGGGCCAGAACACGCAGATTTACCGCACGAAGTATTCGTGGGCTGCGCCGTGGACCTCCAACGGTTGGGAGGGTGAGACGATTCGTGCGTTCCTGCAGCATGCGGAGCGTCGCTACGCAGCCACCCACGGCGGTAATTCGCTGATGAAGGACGTCGAGGTCATCGGCCTGGAGCCGCGCTACTACCCGGCGACGTTCCCCGAATACGACGTACCGTCGGTTGCCGTACCAAGCACCATCCTGCAGGCACTGGCTCTTGCGCTGCAGTACGCCAACCCGGTGTGGATGATGGCAAGGCGAGTAGCCACAGAGTTCGTGGATTCGGTCCAGATCGGACGCACCGGTGTGATGCAGATGGTCAATGACTACGAGCGTCGCAGTGGTTGCCGCCCGAAGTACATCCTGTCCGGTTACTCGCAAGGCGCGATGATTCTGCTTGAGCACGAGCGTGAACTGGCTCGCCGTGGCCAGTTGGCGGGTGTGGTCTACTTTGGCAACCCGAACACGGCGGCGGGGGATTGGTCCACCGTCGGCGTGCCAGCAGGTGGTGCCGGAGGCATGCTTGGCTTCTTGCCGTTTAACACCAAGACCGCAGGGGCGACCCCGAACCGCGTGAACTACTGCTTGCCGCAGGACTCCGTGTGTGACCTGTCCATTCAGACGCTGCAGGCATCCCAGCCAACTGGTGGCAACCACGCGCGTTACTTCCGTTGGCCATCGCGCTGGGACAACCAAGTCTCGGATGCTTTCGGCCGATTTGTTGATCAGGTACGCTACCGCTAATGAACCGCATCATTTCCGCTACTGTCGCTGCCGCGTTGTTGGCTGGCGCGACGCCTACTGTTGCCTCGGCCGCAGAGTTTGTGCGCAAGACCGAGGAAACGAAAACCGTCAAGGAAACGTGCCAGTGGAAAGTTGATGAGGAGGGCGGCAACCCCGTCCCAGTGACCAACAGCAAGGGCGAGCAGATCTGTGTCACGGAGACCGTGTCCCAGCCGGGCAGCTCCAACAAGGCAAAGTGGGCTGACGAGTCGAATCGTCCGGTGATTATCGGCACGGTGCTGGGTATTCTTGGCGCGCTGGTCGCAGGCGTGATCGGCATGTCTTTGCTGTTTATTGAGTCGATTAACATCCAGCCACTGCCAGGATTGAGGTAAACACCCAATGGCTGAGCACTACGCGGCATCGCTGGACAACGCCCGGCGCATCGGGGTGATGGGTGGCACGTTCGACCCGATCCACCACGGCCACCTCGTTGCCGCGAGTGAGGTGGCGGATCGCTTCAACCTCGACGAGGTCATCTTCGTACCCACCGGCCAGCCGTGGCAGAAGGCCGACCGGCACATCAGTCCGGCGGAAGACCGCTATCTGATGACCGTGGTGGCCACCGCGTCCAACCCGCGCTTCTCCGTTTCAAGGGTGGATATCGACCGCGGGGGACCCACCTACACGATTGACACCCTGCGGGACCTACGAAAACAATTCCCGGACGAGGCCCTGTTCTTTATCACGGGCGCGGACGCGTTGGCGTCGATCATGTCCTGGCACGACTGGGAAGAAATGTTTGAACTCGCCGAATTCGTCGGCGTGACGCGCCCCGGCTACGAGTTGCGCGAAGACATGCTGCCTGCGGATATCCAGGAACGCGTGCACCTCGTGGAGATCCCCGCCATGGCGATTTCTTCGACCGATTGCCGCGAGCGCGCCTCCAATGGGCGCCCGGTTTGGTACCTGGTGCCGGACGGTGTGGTGCAGTACATCGCGAAGAATTCGCTCTACGCACCCTAGGCGCGACCCCTGAACTGGAAATGTTGCGGTCATACGTGGGACAATGGCCCAGTTGATTTGTCCATGACCTGAATAAGGATTGCCACTTGACTGCCCCGCAGATCTCCATTGACCGCGCCAAGGTAGCCGCGAAGGCCGCCGACGAGAAGCTCGGCACCAATATCGCTGTTATCGACGTGTCTAACGTCATGGCGATCACCGACGTGTTCGTCATCGTCTCTGCAGATAACGAACGCCAGGTTGCCGCCATTGTTGAAGAGGTCGAAGGCGACCTGACCGACGTGGGTGTTGAGCCGAAGCGCCGTGAGGGCAACCGCGAAAACCGCTGGGTGTTGCTTGACTACGGCAACTTCGTGGTCCATATCCAGCGCGAAGCCGAGCGCGAGTTCTACGGCCTGGACCGCCTGTACGCAGACTGCCCGGCCATTGAGGTCGAAGGGCTCGAGCCTTACGAGCGTCCCGCAGCGTTTGGCGACGAAGCCGACCTGCGCAAAGCCCAGACCATCGAGGACCTTCCCCTGGCAGGTGAGGGACCCGAAGCCGCGGACGATGAGTACTAAGACCCATGCAGCGCCGACTGATTTTGCTGCGTCACGGCGAGACGCTCTATAACGCAACTCGCCGCATGCAGGGCCAGCTGGATACTGAACTGTCCGAGCGCGGACGCGCCCAGGCGCACGCTGCGGCAGAGGACCTGCGGCACTTGGGTATTAACAAGATCGTGTCATCTGACCTCATCCGTGCGAAGGATACGGCTGATGTGGTGGCGGCAGATTTGGGCCTTGAGGTAGTCGTCGATAAGCGTCTGCGCGAAACCCACCTTGGCCAGTGGCAAGGCAAGACGCACGAGGAAGTGGACACCGCCCACGACGGGGCTCGTGCGTTGTGGCGCACCGACCCCACCTGGGCGCCGCCAGAGGGCGAAAGCCGCATCGACGTTGCGCAACGTTCCCGCGAAGTGGTCATGGAACTCATGCGTGACCACGATGAATGGGACAATGCTGCCGTCCTGCTCGTGGCGCACGGAGGCACCATCGCCGCGCTGACCGCGACGCTGCTCGGTTTGGAGGTGTCCCAGTATCCGCTGTTCAAGGGGCTCGGTAACGCGAACACGTCGCGGTTGGTGGCAATGCCGCGCATTGACGACGACACCAAGACCCAGTGGTACATCGAAGCCTGGAACCGAGGCCGTAACTAATGGGTGTTCGCGTCGTGGTGGATTCCTCCGCGGGGTTGCCGCAGGAGGTCGTGGAAGAACTCGATATCTGCGTCGTTGACCTGCACCGTGTCGAGGGCGCAGAAGGGGAGTCCTCGTCCGGGTTGTCGTCGCTGGAACTCGCCGCCTGTTATGCCCGCCAGCTCGAGCGTGGTGGCGACGACGGCGTGATCGCCCTCCACCTTGCCAAGACGTTCTCGTCCACCTGGTCGGCTGCGGTGGCCGCGTCTGCGGTGTTCCCAGGCACGGTCCGTGTCGTGGAGACGCACTCCGCGGGCATGGCGATCGGCGCCGCAGCGATGGCAGCCGCGACTGTTGCGGCGGAAGGCGGCACGTTAGACGAGTGCGAAGCGATGGCGAAGTCCACCATTGCGCGCTCCGAAACGTGGTTGTACCTGCACCAACTCGACGATTTGCGCAAGTCCGGCCGCCTGCCTGCCGGCACCGCGATGCTCTCGGCTGCGCTGCTGGCAAACAAGCCGATCCTGCACATCAGGGAAGGCAAGCTCGAACTCGCGGGCAAGACTCGCACACAGTCGAAGGCGTTTGCCAAACTCACCGAGTTGGTAGAAGAGCGCGCGTGCGACGAGCCCGTTTTCGCCGCAGTGCAGCACGCGGACGCGCCGGACGCCGCCGAGCAACTCGCGGACCTGCTGCGCGAAACACTTCCGGAAGGCTCACGGGTCATGGTCGAGCCGCTGGTGAAGGTGATCGCGATGCATACCGGCGAAGGGGCAATCGGCCTGTCGGTGGTGTTCTCATCTCGTAATTGTGGATAACTGTTGTTTTCGTCGCCCGTAGATGGCGGGTTATCCACAGATTTTTTCCGACCCCTTGGCGAGTGCGCCGGGGGTTTATAGCGTTTTTGGTGTGAACGCCACTGAACGACTCAAGGAGCTCACCCGGCCCACCGGGGAAGAAGACCTCCTGACGGTGCGCTACCCAGAGCCGCGGGTGCGCATCCCTGTGAAACAAGCTGCGGCCGCCGCCGGTGCAGTGCTGCTCGCCGTCGGCGGATGGGCGGTGACCCGATCCGGCCCCGTGGATGATGAGGGCGTTGCGTGGGAGCAGGTCGCCTCTCCCACCGAGGTCACAGGCACCGTGGTGGTCTCTGTTGTTGGTGAGGTGGAAAACCCGGGCCTGATCACGTTGAACCAGGGTGCACGGGTCGCGGATGCGCTGCAGACGGCCCGGCCATTGCCGGATGCTGACTTGATCTCGATCAATCATGCGCAATTGCTTGTCGACGGCCAACAGATCCACGTCCGCTCCCAACACGCCCCACCGGCCGCTACGGATTCCGGTGGCGGTGCTGGCGCTGGTGGCGGTGCTGGCGCTGCTGGCGCTTCGGCGGGTGGGGTGGTGTCGATCAACTCCGCATCGGTGCAGGAATTGACGACGATTACCGGAGTCGGCCCGTCAACCGCAGCCGCGATCGTGGCGCACCGTGAGGCAAACGGGCCGTTTGCGTCGGTAGATGCGTTGACTGACGTGAAAGGAATTGGACCGGCGAAACTTGCGGCAATGCGCGACCAGGTCGGCTTATAGACGGGGGCGTGGGGTAAGTGGGGGAGATCAGGCTTGTCCCGGCGGCGCTGGTGGTGTGGGCAGTGGCTGCGGTGGCGATCACCCTCGGAGTGGGCATCGCGGTGGTTGTGGTGCTGGTGGCCGTTATCGGTGCTGTGGTGCTGCGCGCCTACGGGCAGGCGGTGTTCATTGCGGGGATGGGTGCGGCCGCCGTCGTGACCACCGGGGTGCGACTGCGCATTGCGCGGGCGTGGGAGCCCGCGGGTCAGTTCGTGGGCCGGGTATCGGGCGCGCCGAAGCAGACGAGCACCGGCGGGTTCATCGTCCGCGTGCAGGTAGACGGCAACCCGACGCTGACGCCCGTGTTTGTCGATGAAGTGCCGGACACTGCCGTGTCCGGCGCCCAGGTGGTTGTGCGTGGCGTGGTGAAGGAATCGGAGATGGCTGGGATCAACCCGATTGCGGTCAACGGGTCAGTTGAGGTGGTCGCCCCACCGCAGGGGTTGGCTGCGTTTGCGCAGCACACCCGGGAAACGTTTGCCAGCGTTGTCCAGGCCACCGTCGGGGAGTCCGCCCAAGGGCTGATCCCTGGCATGGTGCTCGGGGACGTCTCGTTGCAAACCAGCCAGGAACAGCAGGATTACATCGATACTGGCCTCTCGCACCTGTCAGCAGTCTCTGGTGCGAACGTGGCAATCGTGACCACGTTCGCAGCGATTGCCGCAGCGGCAGTGGGCTTGGGGCTGCGGGGCCGTATCGTGGCGTCGGCTGCGGCGCTGTTGCTCTATGCCTCGCTGGTCGGACCCGAGCCGAGCGTGCTGCGCGCTTCCGTGTCTGGGTTGGTGGGGTTGACTGCAGTGTTGGCGTCACGCCAGTCCGAGCCGATCCACGCGCTGTGTTTATCGGTGATCGGCCTAGTGCTGGTGGATTCAGACCTGGCGGTGCATTACGGGTTCGCGCTCTCGGTAGCGGCGACCGCGGGCATCGTCGCGCTGTTTCCGCTGTTGTACCGCGTCCTTGCTGCCACGGGCTGGCCCGACATTCTCGTGCGTGCACTTGCCGTTGCGGTTGCCGCCGACGTAGCGACGATGCCGATTGTCGCCATGATGGCCGGCCGGGCTTCTTTAGTCTCTGTGGTGGCAAACGTCATCGTCGCACCGGTGACCGGCCCGGTGACTGTGCTCGGCCTTGCGGCGGTGTTGCTCAGCCTCATCCACGGCGGGTTGGCTGCACCTGTGCTGTGGGTGGTGGAACCCATGGCCTATTGGGTGCGTGTGGT
The DNA here is from genome assembly GCF_001835905.1 of Corynebacterium sp. HMSC034E11. Taxonomy (NCBI): domain Bacteria; kingdom Bacillati; phylum Actinomycetota; class Actinomycetes; order Mycobacteriales; family Corynebacteriaceae; genus Corynebacterium; species Corynebacterium sp. HMSC034E11. The sequence goes on along the minus strand of NZ_KV826393.1, from coordinate 83,616 downwards.
CGCAGAGAACGGTGCACGGTTTCCCGGTGCCACGGTAGAGACGGCACCCATCGTTGTCGTGGTTGTCTACGGATGGTTCCTCGCGGGCCTGTTTGCCGGATACCCGAAGACCACTCTGGCGGCGGCGCTTGTGTGCGGGTTTGGTGTGGTCCTGTCGCAGGCGCCGGCGGGCACGCCGGTGGATGTGGGCAGGTTGCGTGCTCATGTCGTCGAAAAGCAAGAAGATGCCCTGCCCATTCCGCCGGGCACGCAGCTTGTTGTCGTGCTTGAAAAGGGCCGCCCCCACCGAAGACCCGTGGTCACTGACCAGGGCATCCCCGTGATCTTTCCCAACCGCGACGGCAACGTTGCCATCTACCCGGATGGCACCCAAGTGCTGCCGCGGCGAGAGTTTTAAGATGGTCGTCATGCTCAACCCCGTGCACCTTGTCTTAGGCGAAGACGAATTCCTCGCCGAGCGTGCCACAAAAAAGATCATCGCCGACGCTGGCGACGGCATCGAAGTGACCACCCTGCGTGCAGGCGACGTCACCGAAGGCGAAATCGCCATGGCAACCAGCCCGTCACTGTTCGCCGAAGACCGCGTCGTACTGGTCAAACACGCAGAACTCGCAGGCAAAGAACCCACCGAGGTACTGCTGAAAGCGTGCGTGGATCCTGCACCCGGCATCGTGATCATCATCCAGCACACCGGTGGTGGGCGGCAGAAATCGCTGGTGCCCAAGTTCAAAAAACTCGCCGATGTGCACGAGGCCAATCCGCTTAACGACGGCCAACGTCGCACCTGGGTCACCGAAGAGTTCCGCTCCCACGGCGTGCGCCCTACCCCCGATGTGGTTGCCGCACTCCTGGAATCCGTCGGCTCAGACCTGCGCGAACTCGCCTCCGCCGTTAGCCAGCTTGTCGCCGACACCGACGGGGAAATCACCGTCGCCGCAGTGCGCGAATACTACGTTGGCGTCGCGGAGGTCGCAGGCTTTGACATCGCCGACCAAATGGTCGCCGGTCGCGCCGACCGTGCACTCGCATCGACGCGCCGAGCACTTCAACTGGGCGTCAAACCGGCCACCATCGCCGCAGCGCTCGCCCACAAAGTCGGCGACATCGCGAAACTTTACGGCGTGCGCGGCAACCCCGACCAGATCGCACGCACCGTAGGCATGCACCCGTACGTGGCCAAGAAAACCATGCAGGTGGCGCGCCACTGGTCTGGCCGAGCGGTGTCCGAAGCGGTGATCATCGTGGCTGACCTCGACGCAGAGGTGAAAGGCCAAGGCGGCGACGCCGAGTTCGCCCTGGAAAACGCCGTGCGACGCATCGCGGAGCTTGTATGATCGCGCCGGGAGATCTCGCCGTCATCATCGGCCTCAACGTCATCGGTGCCGCCGCGCCAGGTCCCGACGTGGTGCTGATTACCCGCACAGCGACGCGCTCGCGCCGCCACGGGTGGGCAACCGCCATCGGCATCCAAACTGGCGTGCTCATGTGGTGCGCGCTCACTGTCTTTGGCGCTGCGGCGCTGCTCAACGCGTTCCCAGACGCGCTGACCTACGTCCAACTGGTGGGTGGTGCAGTGCTGATTGCGATGGGTGCGAGCAACGTTCGTGGTGGTCTCGCGGATCGGCACAACCCACCAATGACCCTCGAAGAGGCGGAGCAGCGGCTCGGCACGGTGCGCTCTGCATACATGCGTGGCTTAGCAACGAACCTCGCCAACCCCAAGATCGTCATCGCGCTGTCCGCCATGATCGCCCCACTGCTGCCGCCCAGCCCCAGCCTGAGCACCGCCCTCATCGTGACGTTTGCGCTGTGGCTGAGCTCCTTCGTCCTGTTCGCCGTCTTTGTCCAGGTGATCTCTACCCAGCGGGTGCGGCGCAAGTTCCTGAGCGCCGGCCCCTACATCGACATCGGTGCAGGCGCGTTCTTCGTTATCGTCGGCCTGACCTTGATCGTGCGCGGGGCGCTGGCGCTCTAACCGCCCTGTAAACGGCTCGCCGTTTACAGGTAGGGCAGGAGGAAGCGCACCGTGTGGGCGGTTGCGCTCGGGTCGGTGAACCAGGTGTGGATGCCACCCTCGATGCGCTCCACGCGCGTGGCCGCGTCGCAGCTCTGCGCCTCAAACGTGGTCACGTTGTCGGAGCGCGAACGGGTGGTCGTGCCCAAGCACTTGTTCTTCGAGGCCATGGTGCGCATGACGCTATCCACCGACTCGTAGAACGCACCGTGCCGGATACCGCCGTTGTATCCCACAACGTTGTCGTTGGTGCCGTGCATGATCAGCGTCGGCACCGCGCCGGAGGTGCAGCCGGTCACGGTCGGGTTGTAAAACGCACCAGCGACGGAGGCGACCGCCTTGACGGTGTCGGGGGCGTGGCAGGCAAGTGCGGCCGCAAATCCGCCGCCGTTGGACAGGCCGGCTGCGACGACACGGTTCGGGTCGGCGCCGTACTGGGTGGTGGCGTCGTCGATAATGGCGCGCGTGTAGGCGATGTCCTCATTCAGCGACGTGCGGGCATACGGCGCTCCAGCCCACGCGTTGTCAACACCCTGTGCGTAGATCACAATCGTGTTGTCGATTGCGGTTTCGAACTTCTGGTAGTCACGCGTCTGGCTCGCGGTGTGCTGCCAGCCACCAAAACCAAGAATCACCGGGTAGGCGACACCCTCGGAGTAGTTCGACGGCAGGACCACATCGTAGGAGCGCGAGGTGCCATCCACCACGATGCGGCGCGTGTGCTTGCCCGGAGCCTTGTCGCCCACGGCGCCATTGCGTATCGACGACCCCGCTTCCGCCATCGGCACCGCAACCAAAATACCGGCGATGATCAACGTCAACACGCCAAGCGCCTGCTTGACCTGCGGGTTATTCATCGGAAGGAGTTTCGACAATGCCGAAACGAGCTCAGCTGCATCCACGGATGCCGAAACGGACGGGTCTGCAGCCTTCGCCTCTGGAGCGATTGCAGGGGATGCCATCAGGCTAAACGTCAGCGCGGCCGCAACCGCACGCTTTTTAATTTTCACGGAAGTTCCTCTTTTGTCGGGCCGCACGCGGCGTTAGAAACAAGTAAATCCCGCCCCGAATAAACCTGGGCGGGATCAACCTGTGAACAACGGCAATTAGTCCATCTTGTTCAGGGCGCGAGCCATGTTGGACTTCTTGTTCGCCGCAGAGTTGCGGTGGAAGACGCCCTTGGTCACAGCCTTATCCAGCTTGCGGGAAGCAACGCGCAGCTGTGCCTCAGCGGCAGCCTTGTCGCCGGACTCCACAGCCTCACGGAACTTACGGATCTCCGTGCGGGTAGCGGAACGGAAGGACTTGTTGCGCTGACGACGCTTCTCGTTGGTGAGAACGCGCTTCTTCTGCTGCTTGATGTTTGCCATCGTGAAATACCTCTTGGTTTCTCAATCGAACATGTACATGTCGCGGCATCTGGCAGGGCATTGCGTGCAGTGCTTTGGGTATCAAACGCGAACCCAAGGTCCTGTCCGCGTAGCACCGCACACCCTATTGAGCGCCGGATGCGAACAACCCCGAAAGAATAACAGTGTGAACTGCACAAACCAAACTGTTGGAGTTACGACCAGTTGAAGCGTTCGCGCAGCGTGTTGGCCACCCGCTGGAAGCGACGTGGCGGGACGGTGGTGCCGCGACGTTCCACATCTGATTCCGGCACGACCAGAGTCTTATCCAAACGCACCCAGCATGGCTGGCCGGAGGATTCCCAATCGCCCGGCCCGATTTCAAACCACCGCTCGTCGTTTTCGTGTTCCCGCTCGGGGGAGATCAGCAACCCCAACACGTCGTGGCGCTCGCGGCCCACGATCAGGATCGAGCGCTGCCGCGGCGGATGTGAAGGGACGGTGACCCAAACAACCTCGCCTGGTTCGGCGGTGCCGTCCATGTCCGGGGCGTAGTAGATGCTGCGACACACGGAGTCGGTGGGGCGCACCGAGACTTGCGGGGCACGACCACGGCGTTGCTGGATCTGGGATGTCAGTCGATCACCAAACAGCGTAAAACCGTGGTCGAGGACGGGTTTCCTCTTTCGCTTAAAGCGCTCAAACGCCACGGTTTCACCTCCGGTTTATGGTCACTGGCCACTCTAAGCCTTCGCGGGGGATGGAACAACCACTTTTTGCTGCGAATGTTTCCCTACGTCGCGCAGCACCCACATGAGTAGCGCGGTCGTTCCGATGGTGAGCAACGCGGAGACGGCCGTTTGAGGCAGGGTGATTTCTGTTTCGCCTGGATCAGTCAATCCCAGCGTGCCGTAGGAAAACACAATCGTGTTGGACACCGCGTGCAAAACTACGGCCGCCTCCACACCGCGGGTGTGCCAGGTCAGCAGTGCGGCGCACAGGGCGAAAATGGCGATGTCGAGCAGGCCGATCCAGTTGTACAAGTGCAACGCCACGAACACGGCGGCGGGCAGCCCGTAGCAAATCCAGCCAGGTGAGATCCACTGGCCGAGGATCTGCGGCAGGCTCGCGCGGAAGACGTACTCCTCGGCCGCGGCCTGCAGCGGGACGACAACCACAAAGGCGGCGAGCAGCATCCATTCGCGAGGACTCAGCGAAAGGTCGCCGGTCCCGAACAGGAGGGCGTCGAGAAGCACCTGCGCCCCATAGATCGCGCCGACCACCACGAACGCGCGCCCAGCAACGCCCCAGCGGAAGTGCCCCTCGATGCTGGAGAGCGCACCAGGTTTGCGGCCGAGTACCCGCGCGGCGATAAACGGCGCAGGCAGCCAAGCCGCGATGAACAACACCTGCACCAGGGAGGCAAGCGGGTCGGAGGAGGTTTCGTCGAAAAGATCGCCCAGCCCGTAGAACCCAGCGGCAAGGCCGATCGGCACCGCCATCGCCATCGTGAACGCTGCGATGCACACAGCAAGCACCACGAACTCGACGAGCGGACGCCACCACGCAGGCTTGCGCAAACGGTGCGTTAAACCAGCTCTGTGAAACTCAGTTGGCATGCCCACACGTTAGCGCGCCGCGCGACACGTAAGATGAAGCAATTATGGCTGCCAAATCGACGAACTTCGCGGAAAATACGTTCACGGACCCCGCCCGCATCCGTAACTTCTGCATTATCGCCCACATCGACCATGGTAAGTCCACGCTGGCAGACCGCATTTTGCAACTGTCCAACGTGGTGGACGAGCGTGAGATGCGCGACCAGTACCTCGACAACATGGACATCGAGCGCGAACGCGGCATCACCATCAAGGCCCAAAACGTTCGCTTGCCGTGGGTGCCCAAGACCGGCGCGCACGCGGGTGAAGAGATGGTGTTGCAGATGATCGACACCCCAGGCCACGTGGACTTTTCCTACGAGGTTGCCCGCTCCCTCGACGCGTGCGAGGGCGCAATTTTGCTTGTCGACGCAGCCCAAGGCATCGAAGCCCAAACCCTGGCCAATCTCTACATGGCCATCGACAACGACCTGGAAATCATCCCGGTCCTGAACAAGATCGACCTGCCGGCAGCCGACCCGGAAAAGTATGCACTCGAGATCGCCAACATCATCGGCTGCGAACCGGAAGACGTGCTGCGCGTGTCCGGCAAGACGGGCGAGGGCGTGCCGGAACTGCTCGACCGCGTCGTTGAGCTGATCCCGGCTCCGGAGTCCGAGCACGGCGCAGAGGCGCCGGCCCGCGCCCTGATTTTCGACTCCGTCTACGACACCTACCGCGGCGTCGTCACCTATGTGCGCATGATGGACGGCCGCCTCGAGCCGAACCAGAAGGTACAGATGATGAACACCGGCACCACGCTCGAGATCCTGGAAATCGGCGTGGTCTCCCCAACGATGAAGAAGACCAAGGGGCTTGGCCCGGGCGAGGTCGGCTACGTGATCACCGGCGTGAAGGACGTGCGCGAGACCCGCGTCGGCGACACCGTCACCTGGGCCTCCAAGGGTGCTACGCAACCCTTGGAGGGTTTTGAGGAAGTCAAGCCGATGGTGTACTCGGGCCTGTTCCCGGTGTCTCAGGAAGACTTCCCGGCCCTGCGCGAGTCGCTAGAGAAGCTGCAGCTTAACGACGCCTCCCTCACCTGGGAGCCCGAAACCTCCGTCGCCCTCGGCTTCGGTTTCCGCTGCGGCTTCTTGGGACTGCTTCACATGGAGATCACCCGCACCCGCCTCGAGCGCGAATTCGACCTGGACCTCATCTCCACCGCGCCGTCGGTCACCTACCGCGTGATCGCCGAAGACGGCACCGAACAAATGGTGCACAACCCGTCCGACTGGCCCGGCGGTAAAATCCCCGAGGTGTACGAGCCGATCGTGAACATGACGATCATCGTGCCCCAAGAGTTCGTCGGCACCACCATGGAACTGTGCCAGTCCAAGCGCGGCCAGATGAAGAACATGGAATACCTCTCCGAGGACCGCGTGGAGCTGCGCTACCTCATGCCGCTCGGCGAGATCATCTTCGACTTCTTCGACATGCTGAAGTCCCGCACCAAGGGCTACGCATCGCTCAACTACGAAGAAGCCGGCGAGCAGCAAGCCGACCTGGTCAAGGTGGACATCCTGCTCCAAGGCGAACCCGTGGATGCGTTCTCCGCCATCGTGCACAAGGACTCCGCCCAGTGGTACGGCAACAAGATGACCAAGAAGCTCAAAGAGCTCATCCCACGCCAGCAGTTCGAGGTGCCCGTCCAGGCGGCGATCGGCTCGAAGATCATTGCGCGTGAAAACATCCGTGCCCTGCGTAAGGACGTGCTGTCGAAGTGCTACGGCGGCGACATTTCCCGTAAGCGCAAGCTGCTGGAGAAGCAGAAGGCCGGTAAGAAGCGCATGAAGTCCATCGGTTCGGTCACCGTGCCGCAGGAAGCGTTCGTGGCAGCGCTGTCCACCGACGAGGAGTAGTTCGGTGCCCTAGTTTGATGTAAAACCACGCAGTACCGCCTGCGTGGTTTTACATTTCGCGCAGGTCGCTACCGTGGGCCTTGTAACATCTTGCATCGCGCTAGCGCCGACGCGCCTGCCGGATCGTTTTCTCCACGACCTCGACGCATTGCTGCATGGTTTTCGACCCCGCCCGGGGAACCGTCCAACCATGAAGCATCGATGTCAGGTTGATGGACGTATCTAACTGTCGTTGGTCGTACTCCCAGTGGTGTCGGCCGTCGAACATGATCCCGATCTTGAGTTCGGGGATGGCAAAATCAAAGGTCGTAATGGCTTTGCCGCCCACTGTCAGCGGATACTGCTCTACGAGCGTGTGGCCGTAGTTGCGAACCACTGGCTGGAGGAGCAACCGCAGTTCGGTTTCTTTCGGCGAATCGGCAGTTGAACGGGACAGATCGAGCACCCGAGACAGCCACCGTTGATTGATTTGCCGAAGGGCGCTGGCGCGAATGTCTTCCGCCTGTAGTCCGAGGTGTCGACGGGCGCAGTCGACAAGTTGTACAGCCTTGACCATTTCTGGGCTCACACCGGGGATTGGCTCTGTCTGCCACGAGTGTTCGCCTCGTCGAATCTGTTGCAGAGCCTGCACGGTTGCACGTAATGGTCGAGAAACGCGGATGGGCACACCGCGGTGGGTGAGGGTCCATGTTTCTGTGTGTGGGGCGTGGAGTCGTGCGACGGAGGGACGTATAGCGGAAGCGGTGAGTTTTTGGGGTGTGGGTGCTCGCAGAGTAGTGTCTGCGCCTTCAACGAGATACGGCAATCCGTAGAGAGCGAGCGCGGAGAATCCGCACACCACGCTGCCTGGGCGTTCGTACGCGTGGACGACGGCGCGCACGGCTGCGGGCACGTCGTATTTCTGGTTGTGCGGGTGGTGTCGTGCCGCGAGTTGGACTGCCCATTGTTCCAGGCTGTGGCGCTCGTGGATGAAGCGTTGTTTGCTAACAGGCAGGTAGTTTTGTCCGCGTTCCATCTGGGACGCATTGACGATGGTTGGCGGGAATTCGATGTTCATTCCGTCGTACATAACTATTTGACGTGGAAACTCTCGCCCCGGTTCCTACAATCGCCGTATGCGTGAAATTGTGTTGAACCGTGGCGGCTTTTCCATCTTCGCCCGCATCTTCGGTGAGGCGGATGCCCCGGCGTTGTTGTTCCTGCAGGGTGGCCCGGGTTTTCCGGCGCCGCGTGAGCGGTTCGAGTGGGTGGAAACTGCGCTCGAGCGTGGCTACCAGGTGGTCATGTTGGATCAGCGGGGGACGGGGCGCTCGACCAGGGTTGATTCCGCGACGCCTTCGCTTATCGACGACACCGTGCTCACCCAGCTTCGCGCCAGCGACATCATCGCCGATGCGGAAGCCTTGCGTGAGGAGATGGGGCTGAAACAGTGGGATGTGCTGGGCCAATCCTTTGGCGGGTTCTGCCTGACGCATTATTTGGCCGTGCACCCGGAGAGTGTGGGGAGGGCGTTGTTTACGGGTGGGTTGCCGTCGATAAGCGAGGGCGCGGATGGTGTCTACCGTGCGACGTTTGCCAAGCTCAAGCACCGTCACCTGCAGTTCAACGAGCAGTACCCGGAGGCCGAGCGAACGATCCGTGAGGTGTGCCGCCACCTGGAGTCGGAGGAGGAGCTGCTACCCACCGGCGAGCGGCTGAGCGCGCGGCGCCTGCGCACCCTCGGTATTGAGTTGGGGCGCGAGGACGGGTTCGCGTCGCTGGCGCAGTTGTTTGAGGCGCCGTTTCACCCGAACGGCAGGCTGCGCACGGACTTTTTGGCGTCGGTGGGGGAGCGTGTGAGTTTTGCCAGGGGCCCGCTGTATGCGGCGGTGCATGAGTCGATCTACGGCGGCACGGTGCCGGGGGCGACGAACTGGGCGGCGGAGCGGGTCTCCCGCGAACTTACAGGGTTCGCGCCGGACGCCAGCCCTAACGACGAGGAGTTCTACCTCACCGGCGAGCACATCTTCCCGTTCCAATTCGACGAGGATCCGGAGCTACGCCCGTTCAAGGCGGCAGCAGAACAGCTGGCGCAGAAGGATGACTGGGACAACCTGTATGGCGGGCTCGGTGGGGGCCACGATGCGTACGCGGCGGTGTACACCGACGACATCTACGTGCCGCACGAGCTGTCGCTGGAAACTGCGGATGTCATCGGTGCGAAGGTGTTTGAGACGGACCAGTTCCAGCACGACGGGCTGCGCCGCCACGGCAAGGCGGTGCTTGGCCGCCTGCTGGACATGGCGGGGAAGTAGCTAGCCGCGGTTGTCTTCGGCGGCGGTGCCGGTGCCGCTGTCAGTGTTCGTGCTGTCTTCGTCTTCGGCCTGGTAGCCGTCGGACCATTCGCCGGTTTCGTAGTCGTAGCCGACGGGGGTGCCTTCTTCGTCGGTGCGTCTGTACCAGTCGGTGTATTCGTTGGACGTGGAATCGAACTCGGCACCTGCGCCTTCGCCCGCCGCGGAGGGTTCGACAACGATTTCAAAGTCGTCGCCGTATTCTTCGATGCCTCGGATGACGGCGGATTTCACCGCGTTGCGGGCGTAGGAATTGCGGATGGCCATGGGGTCGGTGGAGAGGTCCTTGATAAACGAGTACATCAGCAGCAGGATGACCACCGAGAACGGCATTGCGGACAGGATGGTCAGCGACTGCAGGCCGGACAGGGCGTCTTCGCCACCGGAGAGCAGCATGACGACGGCGATGCCCATCATGGCCAGGCCCCAAAACACCACCACGAGTTTGTTCGGTTCGGGGTCGCCCTTAGAGGACATGGAGCCCATGATCGTGGAGGCGGAGTCTGCGGAGGTGATGAAGAACACCGCGAGGATGCCGATGAGGATGTACGGGGTGATCTCCACCAGCGGCATTTCGCCGAACATGTTGAAGAGCACTTGCTGCGGGGTGGCGGTGCCGTCGAAGCCTTCGCGGCCTTCGCGGGAGAAGGTGATTGCGGTGCCACCGAAGATAGTGAACGCGCAGATGAGCACGGCGGTGGGGACGAGCGTGGTCACTACCGCGAATTGGCGCAGAGTGCGTCCGCGGGAGATTCGTGCGATGAACATGCCGACGAACGGTGCCCAGGCGATCCACCACGCCCAGTAGAAGGCAGTCCAGGCAGACTGGAAGTCGAGGGTGTCTTCACCCCAGGACAAGGAGCGCGACGCCATGTCGAAGAAGCGGTCGGCGTAGACCAGGGTGCCTGACGGCAGCAGGTTGACCAGCAGCAGGGTTGGCCCGGTGGCGAAGATGAACAGGATGGCCGCCGACGTCAACGAGATGTTGATATTCGACAGGATGCGGATGCCTTTGCCCACACCAGAGACGGCGGAGATAACAAAGCCGATGGTGAGCACGCCCATGACGGTCAGCAGCACGCCCATGGGGGCGGAGTCGCCGCTGCGCATGATGGCGATGCCGTCGCCGATCTGCAGGGTAGAAATACCCAGCGTGGCCGCGGTGCCGAACAGGGTGGCCACGATCGCCAGGATGTCGATGATGGTGCCGAAAGGGCCTGAGCGCTTGAACACCGGGGTAAACAGCGACGACATAAGCGTGGGTCGTCCGCGGCGGTAGCAGGAGTAGGCCATGGCGCCACCGACCAGTGCGTAGAGCGCCCACGGGGAGAGGCCCCAGTGGAAGTTGGCTTGGGCGATTGCGTGGTGCAGTGCTTCTTCGGTTTCGGCCTCGACGGTCAGCGGTGGCGGGTCGAGGTACATGGTCAGTGGTTCGGAGGGGCCGAAGAAGAAGATGCCTACGCCGATGCCTGCAGCGAACATCATGGCGACCCAGGAGAAGAACGAGTATTCGGGTTCTTCGTCGTCTTTGCCCAGTGTGATGTTGCCGAAGCGAGAGAACGCCAGCACTGCCATGATGATGACGCAGGCGACGAGCACGATGTTGAAGAGCCAGCCGAAGTTGCGAAGGCCCCATGCCAGTGCGCTGGAGGCGCTCGAGCCGACCTGTTCTGGGGAGGTCACGCCCCAGATGATGAAGGCAAGGATCGCTGCGGCGGTCACGCCGAAAACGACTTTGTCCAGGCTGAAGTTGTGGCGTGATTCTTCGACGCTGATGCCCGGGACGAGGCCGGGGTGCATGTCGTCGGGGTAGACGCCTTGTGTGCGTTGGACGCGCATGGGGCGTTTATTGCTTGTCGACGACGACCGTCGCGGCATCATCTGAGGGCTCATTTGGGTTTACGCTCCAGGCAGGGTGTCGGCGGCGGTCGGGTAGGACGGTTGTGCCCCGGGGCGGGTGACGGAGAACGCGCCGACGCGGCACGCATAGGTGGAGGCCTCGACGAGCGTGTCGCCCTCGATGATGCGGGCACAGAACGCGCCTGCGAAGGAGTCGCCGGCGCCGACGGTGTCTACGGCCTCGACTTGTGGGGAGGGGATGTGGGTCAGCGCGTCGCCTTCAACCACGAGCGCACCTGCTGCACCGAGGGTGAGCACGACGGAGGCGAAGCCTGCGTCCTTCAGGCGGCGTGCGAGGTCCTCGGGGGTGCCGGTGGAGTCGTAGCCAAGCTGGTCGAGGATCAGGCCTGCTTCGTGTTCGTTGGCCATGAGCGGGTCTGCGGCGAGCAGGGCTTCGCGCGGTACGTCGACGACGGGGGCAAGGTTGATCACCACGCGACCCTTCGCCAGTTCGACGGCGCGGGCGAAGCCGTCGGCCGGGATTTCACCCTGCAGCAGGACAACTTCGGCGGCTTCGACGGGTGCGGCGTGGCGGGAGACGAAGTCGGCGTTCACCAGTGCGTTGGCGCCGGGAACGACCTGGACGGTGTTTTCGCCGTTGGCGGCGACGGTGATCACGGCAAGGCCGGTGACCTCAGTGACTTCTTCGACGTGGGTGAGGTCGACGCCCGCCTCGCGCAGCAGTGCAGTTGCCGGGATGGCGTTCGAGTCGGTGCCTACCGCGCCGACCAGTGCGACGGGGGCGCCGAGGCGTGCGGCGGCGCAGGCTTGGTTCGCGCCCTTGCCGCCGGCGGTGATGCCTCCGCCGGAGCCGAGTAGCGTTTCGCCTGGGGTGGGGTGTCGGTCAACATTGACGGTGAGGTCGGCGTTGATGGATCCGACCACGCAGATTTTTGCGGCACTCATGGGTGCCTATAGTACGGCGGCGAGCAGTTCTCGGGTGTAGGGGTGCTGTGGGTTGGCCCAGATCTCCTCGGTTGGCCCCTGCTCGACGATGCGCCCGGACTGCATGACGGCAACGGTGGGGCACAGTTCACGCGCGACGTTTAAGTCATGGGTGACGAAGATGAGGGTGTGGTTGCCTACGGTGTCGCGAAGCAGGTCGAGCACTTGGTTTTGGATGGTGGCGTCGAGGGCGGACACGGGTTCGTCGGCAAGCAAAATGTTCGGGCGAGGGGCTGCGGCGCGCGCAATAGAGATGCGTTGGCGCTGCCCGCCGGAGAATTGCGCGGGCTTGCGGTGGCCGGCGCCGGCAAGGCCGACGCGCTTGAGCATTTCGTCGGAGCGTTGCTTATCGACGCCTACCTCACGAATCGACGCCCCAACCTCCATACGTGGGTCAAGGGAGGAGTACGGGTCCTGGAACACCATCTGCACGTCCCCTGCGACCGTCACGGTGCCGGAGGTGGCCTGGCGCAGCCCCGCAATCAGGTGGAGCAGCGACGTCTTGCCGGAGCCTGAGCCGCCCACGATGGCCAGGCGCTCGCCCTCGCGGACGGTGAGGGTGACGTTGTCCACCGCCATGGTGGCGCCGCGCTGCAGCGAGACACCATCCAGTTCGACGACCGGCTCGCCGAGCGTGACAGGGGCAGCGGGCGCGCCGGGCTCGGCTGCGGCGGCGAGTGCTTTGGCGTAGTCGGAGTCGCCAGCGACGATGCGCCCGTCCTTAAACACCAGCACCCGGTCGGTCATGCGGCGCACCACGGCCAGGTCGTGGGAGATGAACAGCAGGCCCATGCCGCGCTCGCGGACAAGCCGGTCGAGCAGGTCGAGGATGTCGGACTGGACGATGGCGTCGAGGGCGGTGGTGGGCTCGTCGCAAATGAGCACGTCCGGGTCCTGGGAAAGGGCGAGCGCGATGAGCACGCGCTGGCGCTGGCCGCCGGAAAGTTCGTGCGGGTAGGCGTCGGGGCGGTCCACGCCGACGTCTTGGAGCAGGTCGCGTGAGACGATCCGGCCGATCTTCTTCAGCGGGTCGAGTGCGGTCATGGGTTCTTGGAACACCATGGCGACGTTTTTGCCGCGCACCCGGCGGCGCACGCGGTCGCGGGTGCCCACCATCTCGGTGCCGTTGACGGTGATGGATCCGGTCGCGGGCAGGTCACTCAGCCCCATGATGCTTAAGGCGGTGACGGACTTGCCGGAGCCGGATTCGCCGATGATGCCCACGCGTTCGCCGGGGGCGATGTGGAAGGTGATGTCGTGGAGGATGCCGTCGATGCTGAAGTGCTTAACGTCGATCATCGGTGCCTCCGAGCAGGTTAAATCCCAGCACGGTCACCGCGATGGCCAGGCCCGGCCACAGTGCGAGGTGCGGGGAGGTGGCCAAGAACGGCTGCGAGGCCTGCAGCATGCGGCCCCACGACGCGTACGGGGCGGGGGAGCCGAGACCGAGGAAGGACAGGCCAGCCTCGGCGAGAATGGCAAGGGCCACGGCGACGGAGACCTGTGTGAGCACGATCGGCCAGATATTCGGCAGGACGTGGCGCCACGCGATTGCAGGCCCGGACACCTTGGCAATGCGTGCGGCCAGGATGTAGTCGTTTTGCATCACCTGCAGCGTGCCGGCGCGAGCGACGCGGACGAATCCCGGGATGCCGGCGATGCCGATGGCTAGCACGACGATCCAGATCGACGCACCGAACACGGCGGTGAACACGATGGCCAACAGCAGTGCGGGGAAGGCGAGCAGAAGGTCGGCGCCGGCCATGACGAATCGGGCCGCACCGCGGCGCATGCCGGCCCAGATGCCCAGCGGCACGCCGACCAACGCGGAAAGCCCAACCGCGCCGATAGCCACGGTCAGGGTCAGGCGCGCGCCGTCCATGACGCGCGAGGTGATGTCGCGGCCGAACTGGTCGGTGCCCATCCAGTGCGCTGCCGAAGTGTCCTGGAGTCGGTTCTGAACGTCGGCCTGTAGCGGGTCGAACGGCGTCCACACCAGCGACAGCAGCGCAACTGCCGCGACGGCCAGTACGATCAGCCCGCCGATTTTGCGTTGTGTTGTCATGCTTGCCTCCGAATCCGCGGGTCGACCACCGTGTACGTCAGATCCACAATGAGGTTGACCACCAGCGTGAAGGCCACGACCAGCATCATCACGGTTTGGACGGTGGTGAGGTCGCGGTTGCCTACGGCGTCGAGAAGCATTGTGCCCAACCCCGGGATCGTGAACACGCGCTCGATGACCACCGCGCCAACGACCAGCGACGCCAGCTGCACGCCAACGACCGTGATCACCGGCAGTGCCGCGTTGCGCAGGGCAGAGGAGTAGAGCACTGCGCGTATCGACGACCCCTGCGACCGTCCCGTACGCACATAATCCTTGCCCAACTCTTCACGCACCGACGCCGCAATGTAGCGGGTCAGAATCGACGCCTGCACAAGTGAAAGCGCCGCCACCGGCAGCACCACGTGCGCAGGCGTGCCCCACCCGTTGGCGGGCAGCCAGCCTAAGCGTACGGAGAACAACGCCACCAGCGCGATACCGACCAAAAACGACGGGACGATGATGCCCACCTGCGACAGGCCACTGACCAGCGCAGGTCCCGCGGAACGGCGCCGACCCGCGATGTACACACCGGCGGGTACCGCGACGAGCAGCGACACCGTCATCGCAAGCACCGTAAGCGTCAGCGACACCCCGGCGCGTTCAATGACGGATTCGGTGATCTCCTTGCCCGAGGACAACGACACACCAAAGTCGCCGGTGATCAGCCCTGAAATCCAGTCGAAGTACTGCGCTGGCAACGGGCGGTCGAGCCCGAGGCGGGTGTTGAGCTCTGCGATGTCTGCCTCGGTTGCCGCCACGCCGAGCGCGATGCGTGCCGGGTCGCCGGGTACTGCGCGCAGCAGCGTGAAGATGATCAGGCTGGCGGCGACGAGCAGCAGCACAAAGCGCAGCAGGTGTTTGCTGATGGTGCGGATCATTTCTTCACCTCGTTCAGCCGTAGCGAGTCAGTGACCACGTTGGGGTTCAGCCCACTCACGCCTGGGGCGTAGAGCACGATATTGGGCGCGTTGACCAGGGTCAGCGATGCCGCGTCGGCCATGACTTGGTCGATGGCGGCTTTGATGTCGCCGTCCGCGAAGTGCTGCTGGGCCTCGGGCGAGTCGTAGCCCAGGTAGTAATCCGGGTTGCCGAACAGTTGGGCGGCGTCGCGTGGCTCCACGTGGGCGATGAGTGAGGACTGGTAGTCGTGGCCCTTGTGCACTTGGCTGAGCCATACGGCGGGAAACTCGACGGTTTCCAGGTTGATCTTGAATCCGACGTCGCGCAGTTGCGAGAAGATCAGCTCGGATGCGGTTTGTGCGTAGGGGAGGTTGGGCACTGTGATGGTGACCTCCGGGGTGCGTCCGGCGAGCAGTTCGCGGGCCTTGTCGGGGTCGAAGGGGTAGTAGTTGTGCCCGGTGAACCACGGGTCGGTCGGCGGGACGGGGGCGCCGCCGGTGTCGGTGGCCAGACCGTTGTAGACCACCTCGTTGATCGCGTCGCGGTCGATTGCGTACGCCACGGCACGGCGGATGTCCGGATCGTCGAATGGGGCGCGCTGGTTGTTCATACTCAGCAGCACTTCGCCGTTGGTGGTGCCCACTTCCACCCGGATGTCCTCGGGTAGCGTCTCTATCAACTGCGGCGCCTGCATCGCCCACACCACGTCGGCGTCACCGACGCGTAGCGCGTTGACGGCAGAGACCGGGTCGTCGAAGTAGCGCATCACGGCGTCGCGCTCGACGGGGCCATCCCAGTAGTCCTCGCGGGCGTCGAAGACGATCTTCTCGCCGATATCGAAGCGCTGCACTGTGTAAGGGCCGGTTCCCAGCGGGTCGGTGGCCAGCCGCTCGATGCTCGCTGGGGTCATCATCGCGCCGGTCAGCGTTGCCATGGACCACAGCCACGCATCCGCGTCACCCTCGACGGTGACGGCCAAGGTGTGCTCGTCGAGCACGTGCGTATCGACGACCGGAGCCATCTGGGCCTTCAATCCATTCGTCCACTCGTTTTGCACGTAATCGATGGAGAACGCGGCATCCTCGGCGGTAAACGCTTTGCCGTCGGAGAATGTCACGTCGTCGCGCAGGTGGAACGTGAATGTGTCGCCGTCGCGGTCCCATGAGGAGGCGAGGTGGGGGATGGGCTGGCCGTTGTCGTCGATACGCACCAGCGTCTCGTACACATTGCCCACGAGCGCTTGGGGTGCGGCGGCACCGCCAGTTGTTGTGAAATCGAGACCGGCAGGGGCTGCGGAAGCCGCAACCACCACCTCATCGCGGGCCTCGGAATTGGTGCAAGCAGCCAACGTAAGTGACAGGGAGACGGTGGCTGCGACCAGCGTCCTTGAAAGCATGCTGTGAGATTAGTGGATGTCGGAGTCCACCTGGAACCACAGGGGGGACGAGTGCCCCCGAACATTGTTCAATCCGAAGGACACCTTGTCCGCGCGGAAGATGTGCACGGCGTATTCGAGCACGTCACCGTTGTGCGTTAGGGCCTTCAGCGCAACCACAACAACCGGGTCGTCTTCTTCGATGCCGAGCTGCTGGGCCAGCTTCGCGTCGGCGCGCTCCACCGTGAAGGAACGCGACAGGTTGTTAAAGTCCGCGCCCGCGCGAATGAGCTCGCGGTGGATGGAATCCTCGGAGGTATCCACCGTCTCAATCACATCAGTCAGCGACGCGTCGAAGTACATCACTTCGGCCACGAGCGGCTCGTCGTCGGCGCTGCGCACCCGGTCGAGCACGTAGACGTCTGTGCCAGGAGTGATGCGCATCTTCTCGGCGACGGTCTCGTCGGCCTGGATGATGCCGCGGCGGTTGACCACCTCGCCCGGGTTCTTGCCCATCCGGTACAGCCACGAGGTGGTGGACAGGATCTCCTCGAACGTCTCGGTGCGGGTATTGGACAGCACCAGGGAGCGACGCCCGCGGCCCGAGGAGAGCAGGCCCTCCGCGCGCAGCGTCGCTACCGCCTGGCGTACCGGTCCGCGGGAGGTGTTGAACTGCTCACACAACTCGACCTCGCTTGGCAACGATTCGCCTGCAGGGATGTGGCCTGCGAAAATCTCGTCGCGAAGGTAGTCAGCGATCTCCTCGTGCTGCTGTGGGCGACGGAGTGGACCGGTGGGCAATTGAGCCATGAGGGTCAGTTCTTTCGTGGTCGAAGCGGATTTGTATAGCCAAATCCTAGACCACTGTTCACCAGAATTTTACTTTCCCCAGGAACCGGCAAGAATTTCCATAGTCCGCAGGGTTGCGTCGTGGCTGCCGGACTGCAGCGAAATCATCAACTCGTCCGCATTGGCCAGTTTTTGGAACGCCTCGAGGTATTCCGCAACCTGCTCGCCGGTGCCCTTCGCCGTGTAGCGCAGCATGTCCGTGATCTGGCGGCCCTGGTGGGAATTGACCACGGCGTCAAGTTGGTCGTCCGAAAGCATCGTTCCGCGCCGCCCCATGAACGCGCGCACCCGGTTGCGGTGCACGATACGGGTTTCCTCCACGGCCTCCTGCTCGGAATCGGCAGCCGTGACGTTGACCGCGGCGATGCAGTACGGCTCGGGGTGGCGCTCCGAAGGCTGGTAGTTCTCCTTGTAATAGGTGGTGGCCTGCTCCAAGTGCTGCGGCGCGAAGTGAGAGGCGAACGCGTACGGCAGGCCCAGCTTCGCGGCCAGGGATGCGCCGAACATGGACGAACCCAGAATGATCAGCGGTACGTTCGTGTTAAACCCGGGCATCGCGGTCACGCCTGGCAGTGGGGACTCGTTGGACAGCCACGCCTGCAGCTCGAGAACGTCTTCGGGGAAGCGTTCGGCGGCGGCAGGGTCTCGTCGCAAAGCGCGGCCCAACGTCTGCTGATCAGTACCGGGCGCGCGCCCCAAACCAAGGTCGATGCGGCCGGGGTAGAGCTCCTCGAGCATGCCGAACTGCTCCGCAATCACGTACGGGGAGTGGTTTGGCAGCATCACACCGCCCGAACCGAGGCGGATGCGCTCGGTCTTTGCGCCGATGTGGCTAATGAGCACCGCGGGTGAGGACGACACAATGCTCGACATGTTGTGGTGCTCCGCGTACCAAATCCGGTCGTAGCCCAACCCTTCCGCCTTTTGGGCGAAAGTAACGGAGCGTTTCATCGCCTCGCCGACGGACTCGTCGGGGTAGCGGGTGCAAAAATCGATCAGAGAAAGTGGCGTACGCATAAGGCCCCACCGTACGCGTTTTGCGAACAATGGGGCCTCGCAGGAGAGCCAGGTGCGACTACGACTGCAGCACCGGTGCAGCGTCACCTTCGGCGGAGAGGTCTTCGCCTTCGATGGACTCCATGGTGCCCGGGATCATCGCAGGCTTCGGCTTGGCCAGGTCCACGATCAAACCGATGATGAAGGCCACAACAACCGGAACAACCCAGCCGAGGCCCTCAGCGGCCAACGGGGCCCACTGCACAATCGGGCGCAGTGCATCGGCTGCCCAGTCCAAGGAGATGAAGGTCTCGATCGCGGACCACACCACGGCGACCCACAGCGGGACGAAGAACGCCCAGCTAAAGCGGGTACGTGCACGGAAGGCCGGCTCGATGAGCGTCAGTGCGATCAAGGTGATGGCTGGCGGGTACAGGAAGCCGATCACCGGAGCGGCAATCGCCATCACGAAGTCCAAGCCCTGCGTTGCCATGATCATGGAAGCCACAGCGAAGATGACGGCCCACACGTGGTAGGAACCCGGGAACTGCTCCGAGAAGTACTCGGCGGTTGCGGTGATCAGGCCGACAGCGGTGGTCAGGCAGGCAAGCAGCACGATGGCGGAGAAGACCGCCTGGCCGGCACCACCCATGGTCAGGTTGGAGGCTTCGGCGAGCAGGCCCGCACCGTTGTCAAAGTTGGATGCGCCCGGCATGACGCGACCGACTACGCCAAGACCGACGTAGACCAGAGCCAGCATGATGCCTGCGCCGACGCCGGCTGCGATGGTGCCGCTGACCAGCGGGGTGCCTTCCTTGAAGCCGTGGCCGCGCAGGGTGGAGATCACCACGATGGAAAACGCCAGCGCCGCAATGGAGTCCATGGTCAGGTAGCCCTCGAGCAGGCCGGAGGTCAGCGGGCCGTTGTCGTACGGCTCCTGCGGGGTGACCGGCTCGGCAGTCCAGCGGAATGCCGCCACGGAGATCATGATCACCAGCAAGATGACCAGCGCTGGGGTGAGGAACTTGCCCAGCTTCTCCATGATGGTGCTCGGGTTCCAGGACAGCGCCAGGGCGATGCCGAAGAACACGATGTTGAAGATGCCAGAAGCGAACAGCGAATCGAAGCCGAACAGCGGGGTGATCGCGGTTTCAAACGAGACGGCGCCGGTACGCGGCAGTGCGTAGAACGCGCCGATGGACAGGTACGCCAGAACCGGGAAGACCACGCCGAAGGCGGTGCCGGCACGCTGTGCGAGGTCGCGCAGGTTCGAGCCGGACAGGGCAATCGCGATGACGGCGAGCACCGGCAGCAGCGATGCGGTGACCAGGAAGCCGATGAGTGCCGGCCAGAAGTTGTCACCGGCCTGGACGGCCAGCATCGGCGGGAAGATGAGGTTTCCCGCACCAAAGAACATTGAGAACAGGGCAAGCGCCGTCACGATGATTGCGCTGGTGGAGCGCCCATTCGTTGACTGGCCATCTGCCTGCGAAATCGCTGTGGAACCCATTGGGAGAACCTCTCTAGCTAGTGTGCAGTTGTCTTAGCATAAACCACACGCCCGCCAGATGGGAACTAAGTTCCAATAGATGGGACGCTAGATGGTGTTGATTGCGTCCCCGATCCGCTTCACCGCCTCCTGGAGAATCTCCGGGGAAGTAGCAAAGTTCATCCTCGCACGGTGCTCTCCGCCAGGGCCGAAGTCCACGCCCTCATTCATCGCAACTTTTGCGTGACGACGAAGCCACGCCGCCGGTTTTTCATCCACAAGCTTGGTCTTTGCAAAGTCCAAGAACATCAAATAGGTCGCCTGCGGCACCTCCATCGCAATGCCCGGGACGGCCTTCGGCAGGTTTTCCACCAGCCAGTCGCGGTTGGCCCGCAGCTGCTCTACCTCGTCGTCAAGGAACTCACGACCATGCGTGTAGCAAGCCTCTGCTGCCACGATGCCGAGGGTGCCCACACCATCCTTGGCTACCCCCGACATCGCGTTCCACGTACGAACGTCCTCGTCATTGGTAAAGATCATCTGCGCGCACTTCAGGCCAGCTACGTTCCACGCCTTCGACGTTGCCGTCACCGTGATACACACGTCCGGGTTGTTCGCCGCGGCGCAGACGTGGGCGCCGTCGAACACCAGGGGCGCGTGGATCTCGTCGACAATGACCCGCGCGCCGTGCTTGCGGGCGACCTCGCAGACGGCATCCAACTCATCAGCGGTAAAGATGTAGCCGCCCGGGTTGAACGGGTTGGTCACGATGATGCTGCCCGCGCCGCCCGCAAACGCTGCGTCCACCTCATCCAGGTCGAGCCCGCCCGCGCTGGAGACATCCACGCGCTTGCGGCCCGCAACCTGGGCAACTTCCAGGAACGGGAAGTACGCCGGCACCGGCACGATCACATCACCCTCGGTGAAGTACTTGATCGCCAGCATCACACCGCGCACCACATCCGCAACCGGGAAGATCTTATCCGCGTCCGGGCGCCAGCCGTAGCGGTGCTCGTAGAACCCAGCCACCGCTTCACCCAAATGGTGCGCGTGCGGCGCCGGGGTGTAGCCGAACATCTCGCGCTCCACCGCATCCGCAATCGCTTCCTTTACCGCCGGGGCGGTGGGGAAGTCGCTTTCCGCGATGAACAACGGCAGCACGTCAGCGTCGAACTGCGTCCACTTGCGCGTGCCGCGGGCTTGCAGGGTTTCAAGGCTGGGAAATTGCATGCGCCCTACGGTAGTGGGATTTTTTCCTTTGCGGACCCTTTTATGCCGTAGCGCGTGGTGCTACGGTCAGTACATGACGGAGACAATCAGCCAGCGAGAGCTGCGCAATGAAAGCGGGCGTATCATGCGAGCGCTTGATGAGGGGGAGACATTTGTGATTACGAGCAACTCGCAACCGGTCGGTGAATTGCGACCATTACGAAAGTCACGATTCGCTCGAAAAGAAGACTTGTTAGCAACGGTCAAGCGGCTTCCGAAAGTTAAGTTTGAAGAGTTCCGGGCCGATATTGACGAGTATGTAGACCAACGAATTGATCCGCGTGACTAGCAGAGGCTTGTTGGATACATCAGTGCTCCTCGATCTCGATGAAATAGATCCAAATCTACTGCCAGAGCAGTGGACAATCTCGTCTATCGCTTTCGCTGAGCTGGCTGTCGGCCCTGTTGCAGCGCAGGATCCTTTGGAGCGTGCCCGCCGATCAAATCAGGCCCGTGCAATCGCTGAACTAGTTGAGTGTATTCCGTTCGACGATCGTGCAGCACAAGCCTATGCCCTTGTATATGGGGCAGTGATCCGTGCCGGGCGAAAGCCACGAGGCCGCGCGTTTGATCTTTTGATCGCTAGCACTGCCTTGGCGGAAGGACTTGATCTGTACACGAGGAACCCGCAGGACTTTAGAGGTCTTGAGGAACTTTTAAACGTGATTTCGGTTTAGTCCGCTGTACCCGCGCTGGTGCCGTGGTCTTCTTCGTCGTACTCGTCGTCTTCGGCGCCGTCGGCGGCGAAACCGAACGCCTTCAACCGCTTCCTATCTGCAGCAGAAGAGGATGCCGTCAGGCGCAACAGCTCTGAATAAATACCGCCAGAGACAGCCAGATCTGCCGGCGAGCCGATCTCGTCGATACGTCCGTCGCGCAGGGTGATGATGGTGTCCACGCCGGCGATCGTCGATAAGCGGTGCGCGATCATGATCGTGGTGCGGTTGCGCATGAGCTCATCCAGGCCGGCTTGGACGGCGCGCTCGGCTTTGGTGTCCAGGGCGGAGGTGGCCTCGTCGAGAATCAACAGCGGAGCGTCCTTGAGCATCGCGCGCGCCACCGCCACACGCTGGCGCTGACCACCAGACAGGCGCAGGCCGCGCTCGCCGATGATGGTGTCGTAACCATCGGTGAACTTCATGATGAAGTCATGCGCGTTGGCGCGCTTGGCCACGGCAACGACCTCTTCCATCGTGGCGTCCGGCTTACCGTAGGCAATGTTTTCAAACACCGAACCGGAAAACAGCGCAGCCTCCTGGAACACCACACCCGTGGTGGCGCGCAGCTTCTCCACGTCCAGGTGCGAGATCTCCTCGCCGCACACCTCAAGGCGGCCACGCGTGATGGGGTAGAGGCCAAGCAGCAGGTTCACAATCGTGGACTTGCCGCCGCCGGACTCGCCAACCAGCGCGATCTTCTCGCCCTCACGGGCGGTAAACGTCACATCGTGCAGCACGGGCTCACCCGGCATGTACTCGAAGGTGACGTTCTCAAACGCGACGACAGGTTCGCGCACCCTCAGCGGTGTCTGCTGCGTTGCGTCGAGCGCCGGCATGCCGGAGGCTTCCGTCGCGGCCACCAGCTGGCGGTTCGCGGTCGGCTCGACCGGCTCGTCCATCACCTTGAAGTAGTCGCGCGAGCCGGCGATGGCGCGCTGCGCGGAATCGACGATCCAGCTCATCATGGTCACCGGCTGGCGCGCCATGGTCACCATTTGGATGAGCATGACCATCTCGCCAACCGTGAAATGCCCGTCGAGCGTGCGCGTGAACAGGATCAGGTAAATCCCCAAAAAGATCAGGTTCATGGCCACGCCGCGCGCGGTATCCATGGAGTGCCACCAGCGCGACTGCGGCCGTGTGATGTCCACCGTGTTGGTGTAGTGGCGGCCGAACTTTTCTAACTCGCGCACCTCGGCACCGTAGGACTTGGTCACCTTCACCTGGCCGACGACCTCGGCGAAACGCCCGTTGCCCTCGTCGATATTGGCGTTTTTCTCCTGCTCGAAAACCTGCCAGCGTTTCGACGTCAACGCCGTCAGCCACGTATACAGCGGGAACAGCAGCGCCAGCAGCACTGTCAGCGGCCAGTAGTAGTAGGCCGTGATGCCCAAAATGGCCACGACCTGCAGCAGCATCGGCAGGAAATTATTGGTAAAGGATTGGATGAACTGCGTGACGTTCGCAATCGAGCGGTCCAGCCGCGCGATGATCGTGCCGGTGACCTGGTTGTCGTAGTAACGCTGCGGTAGTGCGAGCAACTTGGCAAAGTAGCGCGTAGACAGAATCTGGCGGATGCGCGCCACCATCACATCGCCCAGGTATCCGGACACGTTGTGCAGCATGGAAGCGGACGCCTCTGCGACAAACAGCGCGATGGCGAGCCAGACGACGGTGCGGGTTGCGTCGGGCACGGGCTCGTCGCCAAGCGCCGCAATGATCGTGTCGGTTGCCTCCCGAATGAGGAACGGGGAGATAAGCCCAAGCCCCGCGACTATCGACGACACCACCACAACCGCGATATAAAACGGCCACAACGCGGAAGCACTGCGAACGACGCGCATCAAAGACTGCATAATTTCCACAGGGTACCTGCGCGGTATTGTGTGCAGCGAAGCACTAGTTACGCGACAGAAAACGAGGCGCACATGTCCATCCGCACGAGCACCCGGCTTGCCGCCGTCATCCTGGCCACGACCATGCCGCTGGCAGCTTGCGTGGACCAACAAGAAGACCCGATTGGCGACGAAACCAGCCAGAACCTCGAAGAATCCGTCGAATCGAAGGTCAACGACAAGCCCACCTTCAACGTTGAGGAAACCGACCCGAAGGTCACCGACGAGGTCACCGGCAAGTCCGTCAAGGATCCGGCGATGGAGTTGTCGTACAAGTGGCAGGGGACGTCGTCGACAGGCGTGGGCACCGTGGTCGTTATTGCGGTGACCAACACGTCCGACGCGCCACTGCCTGTCGACGCGCTGACACCGGAACTGCGCTACAACACCGACGGCTCCTCCTACACCGACGCCTCCTACATCTCCAATGCGGAGAAGGCCCAGGTAGATGTCGTCGGCATCGACATGCCGCTCGGCCCGGGTGCCACCACGAACGCGAAGTTCCCCTTCGAGGTCGCGCAGGGCAACCTGTGGGACGCCGAGTTCACTGTTGGCAACGTCACATTCAAGGGCAATTTGAGCTATTAGACTGTCGCGCATGACAAATCCTTTGCTTGCGCCATCGACGTTGCCCTACAACCTGCCGGACTTCGCCGCAATCCGGCTTGAGCACGTGGAACCCGCCTTTGAACAGGCGTTGGTCAACCACGCGCAGGAAATCGCGGACATCACCACCCAAGACACCCCAACCTGGGAGAACACCGTCGAGGCCTTCGAGCTCGCCGGTGCGGACCTGGACCGTGTCATGGCGTGGTTCTTCAACCTGCAGGGCACCGATTCCACCGACGAGTTCGACGCCGTCGCCGACCGGATAGTGCCGAAGTTGTCCGCGCACGTGGACTCGATCTACCAAAACAGCGAGCTCTACTCCCGCATCCAGCAGGTCACGACGCCGGAGGATGAGGAATCGCAGCGGCTTCACGACGAACTCAAGCGCCGGTTCGCACGCCGCGGCGCCGATTTGGACGCGGCCGGCAAGACGCGCCTGCAGGAGATCAACCAGCGCCTGTCGGAACTCTCCGAACTTTTCGGCCGCAACCTGCTGGCGGATACGAAGAAACTCGCCGTGGAACTGACCCGCGAGGAACTCGACGGCCTGTCCGAGGCACAGATCGAGGCCTACCAGGACGGCGAGCGCTTCGTCGTGCCGATCGAACTGCCGACCACCCAGTCCCTGCAGGCCGAACTCGAAAACTCGGGCGCGCGCCACAAGCTTTTCGACGCCTCCCGCGCCCGCGGCCGCGACACCAACGCCGACATCGTCGCCGAGTCGGTGAAGCTGCGCCTCGAGCGCGCGAAGCTGCTCGGCTTCGATTCGCACGCCGACTACGTCATCGCCGAGGAGACCGCAGGCAACGCGGCCGCCGCCCGCCAACTGATCGCGGACCTGGCGCCTGCCGCCGCTGCGAACGCCGAGGCGGAGCGCAAGCTCGCCTCCGAACTCGCCGGTGAAGACCTCGACGGCGCGGACTGGCCCTACTGGCAGGCGAAGCGTCGCGAGCAGGAACTGGGCATCGACGAGGCGGAGATCCGCAAGTATTTCCCGCTCGAGCAGGTGCTTACCGACGGCGTGTTCTACGCCGCCAACCTCCTTTACGGCATCACGGTGGAAAAGCGCGAGGACCTCAACGGTTACCGCGACGACGTGGACGTCTGGGAGGTGAAGGAAGAAGACGGCACTGGCATTGGGTTGTTGCTGACGGACTACAACGCGCGTTCGTCGAAACGCGGCGGCGCCTGGATGAGCTCCTTTGTGGACCAGTCGCACCTGGCGGGCACGAAGCCGGTGGTGGTCAACGTCATGTCGATCACCTCGAACCTGCTCACTATCGACGAAGTGACCACCCTGTTCCACGAGTTCGGCCATGCTCTGCACGGCCTGCTGTCGGACGTGCGCTACCCGTCGAACTCCGGCACCAACGTGCCGCGCGACTGGGTGGAGTTCCCCTCCCAAATCAACGAGAACTACGCGTTCGCCCCGGAGATCGCCCGCAACTACGCGCGCCACGTGGACACCGGCGAGGTCATTTCCGACGAGCAACTCGCCGCACTGAAGGCCTCGCGTCAGTTCGGCCAGGGCTTCCTCACCGCCGAGTACCTCGCGGCCAGCGCGATCGACCTGGCGTGGCACTCGATCACCGAGGACACCCCGTCCGACATCCAAACCTTCGAGGAAGAAGCCCTGCGCGAGGTCGGTCTGGACATCGACGGGCTCGAGCCGCGCTACCGCTCCACCTGGTTCAACCACATCTTCGCCGGCGGCTACTCGGCGGGCTACTACTCCTACCTGTGGGCAGAAGCACTTGATGCCGACGGCTACCAGTTGGTCGAACAGGAAGGCATCAACCGCGACACCGGCGCGAAGTTCCGCGAGACCATCCTGTCCAAGGGGTCCTCGCGCGACTACGCCGAGGCCTACCGTGCGTTCCGTGGCCGCGACAAGGACACGCGTCCGTTGCTGGAGCGTCGCGGCCTGGCGGGCTCCGACGTATCGGCATAGCCGGTTAACGGCCTGCGCTACGCTGGCGGCATGTCCCGCGGAAGTGTGAAGCATTGGTGCGCGGCTGCGGTGGTTGCCACGACGCTTGCGGCGTCGGTGGTTCCTGCAGTCGCGCCTGCTTCGCCTGCGTTGAATGCGGCGCAGGGTGGGCGGATTTTCGTCGATAATTTAGGCTCGGACCGCCTCACTGCCTGCACGCTTGGTTTCAACGACGTCGAGCACCGTCGTAGTTACACCGCCGCCCACTGCGTGGTACAAAACGAGCAGTACTTCCCCCAGGGTGCGCTGGTCTACCTTGCAGATAGCGCCGGCAAACAAATCGACGAGCCCGCAGGGTTGATCTTCCCCGCGCGGGCGTATTCGCCGAAGACGTCCGCCAACGACTGGGCGGTGATCTACTGGTTCGAAGACGTTCGTGTTGGCGGCAACCCGTATGGCGGGACGGTTATACCGGTGGAAAAGATCAGCAGCACCGACACGATCTGCTTCCGCGGGTACTC
Organism: Corynebacterium sp. HMSC034E11; assembly: GCF_001835905.1. Taxonomy (NCBI): domain Bacteria; kingdom Bacillati; phylum Actinomycetota; class Actinomycetes; order Mycobacteriales; family Corynebacteriaceae; genus Corynebacterium; species Corynebacterium sp. HMSC034E11. The sequence goes on along the minus strand of NZ_KV826393.1, from coordinate 56,897 downwards.
CACCCATGGGCGCTCGGATGCCTCGACGTGCGGCAAGTTCGTCGGCACGGTTGAAAACACCACGTACTTCGACGCGCCGAAGATGCCGGTGCCAGGTGACTCCGGTGGGCCGGTGTACATCCCGGGCCGCGGCCTGGTGGGGGTGATCTCGGGCGCGAACTATGTCGCGGGCGAGGATAACCATCAGTTGATTGGGTTCCAGCGCGCCAGTTCGCTCGACAGTGGCCCGGTGTACGGGGAGGAGCAGGTCGACGACTTTTTGGAGTACCAGTATTCGCTGCGCTACTCCACGACGATCACCAACCCGCCGGGTGGCACGATCACGTTGACGCCGACCTTGGTGCCGCGAAGGACGCCTGCGCAGGCGACGTTTGAGTCTGGTGCCGCGACGCCGACGAGTGTGCCGACGGTGGCACCAAGGCAGAAGGCGGTGGAGCAGGCGCCGTCGGGCCCGTCGGCGTCGCAAGTTATCGGGATCATTATCGGCATTTTGGTGGTTGTTGCCGCGGTGAGCCCGATCGTGATGATGGCGTTGAAAGCGGTCTAAATGGGCTGGATAATGGGGTTGAGCCCGTGGTTGCAGGTGCCGCTGATTGTGGTGCTGGCGCTGCCGGCGTGCGCGGCGGTGTCCTATGTGCTGCTTTGGGTCGTCGACCGGCTCGGTCTAGGCTTGGGCACCATGGCCAACCCTGAAGAGCTGCGCAAGCAGGATCAACAGCTGCCCAAGCCGCAGCGTAAGTACCCGCAGTCGCGGGTGACCCAAGCAATGTGGGTGCTCATCGCTCTTGTCATTGTTGCTGCGGTGATCGGCGCGCTTTAGTTGCGTATCGACGCCTCCGCCACCGCCTTAAACAACTCCATCTCCGGTAGGTGTTCGATGAGCACGGGGGTGCCGGTGGCGTCGCAAAGCGGCATGCGCCAGTTGGTGTACTGCTCGCCGTTGGTGCCGGGCTGGTTTTGAATGCGCTCGTCGCCAACCATGTCCACCAGGTTCGTACACGTCATCGCCGATGGGGTGGAGGCGACGAAGCGAGTCAGTCCCGTGATCAGTGCCTTTTCGTCGTCGCCGGTAAGCGCACCTTCCTCCCGCGCGAGGCCAAGCACCTGGTCGATCCAGATGCGGTCGGTGGCGTTGAGGTGCTCCACGGGGTCGTCGACAAGCCCAAGCTCATGGCGCAATTCGTTGTGTGCACCCTTGAGGTAGCCAGCGGTGGGCGGCAGGTCGTGCGTGCCCACAGCCGTAAGCGCCAGGTGGCGGTACTGCTGCGAGGGGCGCGGCAGACCCGGCGGGATGGATTCGAACCACAGCACCGAGGTGCCCAAAATGCCCTTGTCGCGCAGGAAGTCCTGCACCCACGGCTCGAACGTGCCTAAGTCCTCGCCGACGACGACTGCCCCGGCGCGCTGCGCCTCCAACACGAGGGTGCCCACCATGGCCTCAAAGTCGTAGTTCATGTACACCCCGCCAGCGGGTGTGCCGGCGCGCGGCACCCAGAACAGGCGGAACAGTCCGAGCACGTGGTCGACGCGGATGCCGCCACTGTGGCGCAGCGCTGTGCGCAGCAGGTCGCGCCACGGCCCGTAGCCGGACTCGGCGAGTTGCTGCGGGTTCCACGGCGGCTGCGACCAGTCTTGGCCTTTTTGCGAGTACTGGTCCGGGGGAGCTCCCACCGACGCATCGGACACCAACACCTCGCGCAGTGTCGCCGCGTCCGCGCCGCCAGGGTGGATGCCCACCGCAAGGTCCGTCATGATGCCGATCGACATCCCGGCCGCTGTCGCGCGCTCCTGGGCGAGGCGCAGCTGCTCGTCGGCGATGAACTGCAGCCACATGTAGAACTGCACGAGGTCCTCGATGTCGTCGCCGGCGTGCCGCGAGCGATGCTCCGGGTGATGCTCCGGACGCTGCTCCGACTCGGCGGCCTGCGCAGCACACCAGGTGGCAAACTCGCGCAGGCCCTCGCCCTCGTCCAGACAGAACAGCTCAAAGTCGTGGGTGCGCGACTTATCGGCCTGCGAGGCCCAGAACAGCTCGCGCAGCGCCGCCAACTTCGCGGCGAACACACGGTCGCGATCCAGGGGCGCCGGCGAGGTATTCAAGGCCTTCAACGGCGCGGCCAATTCGGCGATCGCTGCACGAAGATCACCATCGACCAGCTCGAACTCCGGCACCTGCTCCACCGCGATGTAGAGCGGGTTAATAAACCGACGCGAAGTAGGCAGATACGGTGAGTTCTCCACGGGCGGGACCGGCTGGGCGGCGTGCACCGGGTTGATCAGCAGATAATCGGCCCCCTGCGCGGCAACCGTCTCCGCCAACAACGCCAGGTCCCCAAAATCACCCAACCCCCACGAGGACGCAGAGCGCACCGAATACAACTGCGCCATCACACCCCAGACAGGGTGCTGGACCACGGCGGAGTTCGTCGACAAGCAATCGGGCACCACGAGCAACGTGCATACCGCATCAAAATTGTCCGACTCCAAGTGCAGCTCGTGCCAGCCCGGCGGCAGATCCCCAGGCGTATGGAACGTCGCCTCGCCCCACACCACACCGTCCGAAGCCGTATGCGGCGGCGCCCAATTCTCATCCTGGTAGCAATCCCGCGAGGAACCATCCTCCAGCCGGATCCAACAATGCGCCGGGTGCCCGTCGTGCACATGCACGTTGAAATGCTGCTCGCGGCCCTGCGTCGCCACCACCGTCGGCGGCAAGGGGCGCGTGGCCCAGTGTTCGCGCCGGGCATCGAGGTGGAAGTGGAGTTCCTCGTCGGTGGGGTCGTCGTCAAGCGAAAGCCCCAACGCCCGCAACAACGCGACAAACGACGCCGGCGGCGGCGACACCATCTTCCCGTCAGTCGCGCGGTAGGAGGTGCCGAAGCCATACGACTCGGCAAGGGCGTGCAGCAGTTCCACGTTGGTCACGCTTCCGCATTCTGCCAAAACGTCGGTAATGTTGGGCACCATGCCATCGACTTCTCACACGACGGAACTTGGATTCACCCTCAACGACACGGAGACGTGCCTGAGCCGACTCATCGAAATGTGCGAGAAGCACCCGCACCTCGTGCTGTTCTCGCGGCCCCGCAACTACGAATGGGTCTCCGTGACGGCAGGGGAGTTCCTGCAAGAGGTCTACGACGTGGCCAAGGGGCTGATCGCCGCAGGTATCGAGCCCGGCGACCGCGTGGCCATCCTGTCCAGCACGCGCTACGAGTGGGCGCTGCTCGACTTCGCCATCTGGGCCGCCGGCGCCGCATCCGTGCCAATCTACCCGTCGTCCTCGATGCACCAAATCCAGTGGATCCTCGAAGACTCCGGCGCGAAAATCGCGTTCACGGAAACGCGCGACCACACGATGCTCATGAGCCCGTTCCTCCTCGGCGAGGACGGCACCCCGCGCATGGCCGACTCGACCTCGCAGTTGCAGCGCATCTACGAGTTCAACTCGGCCGCCGTGGAGCAGATCAAGTTTGAGGGCCGCGAGGTGGAGCAATCGCTTATCGACGACCGCGTTGCCGCCACCCGCCACCCCGATCTGGGCTCCATCGTGTACACCTCCGGCACCACCGGCCGCCCCAAAGGTGTGGAGATCACCCACGGCAACTGGGCGTACCAGGCGTGGGCGCTGCTGGAAAACGAGATCGGCTCCGTGTCCTTCCCTGGCCAGCGCATGGTGACGTTTTTGCCGCTGGCGCACGTGCTTGCGCGCGCGGTGGCGCTGGCGTGGACGATTTCGGGCGCTACCCAGTCGCACTGGTCGGATACTTCGACGTTGACCGTGGAGCTGCAGCGCGCACGTCCCAACCTGGTCATTGGCGTGCCGCGCGTGTTTGAAAAGGTGCGCGAGGGTGCGTACAACAAGGCCGCGGATGGCTCCGCGATTGGCAAACGTGTCTTCTTGGAGGCCGAAAAGGCCGCGATTGAGTACTCCAAGGCGCTGGATACGCCGGACGGCCCGTCGCGCGTGCAAAAGGCGAAGGTGAAGCTCTACGACAAACTGGTCTACGCCAAGATCAAGGAGGCCATGGGTGGTTCCGTCTGGTACGGCATCACCGGCGGGTCGGCGATGAGCTCGGACCTGTCGCACTTCTTCCGCGGCATGGGCGTGCCGATCTACGAAGGCTACGGGCTGACCGAAACGTGCGCTGCGGCGTGTGTGAACAACGCGCACAGCAACAAGATCGGCACCGTCGGGCGCCCTGTCAACGGCTATTCGGTGCGGATCAACGACGACGGCGAGATCGAATTTAAAGGCCCCGGCGTGTTCTCCAAGTACTGGCGCAACCCGGCCGCGACCGAGGAAGCGCTCACGGACGGCTGGTTCAACACCGGCGATCTTGGCGAGGTCGACGAAGACGGCTTCGTGTCCATCACCGGCCGCAAGAAGGACCTCATCGTCACCGCCGGCGGCAAGAACATCTCCCCGGGACCGATGGAGGAGATCATCCGCCAGCACCCGCTGATCTCTAACGCGTTGGTGGTCGGCGACGGTAAACCGTTCGTCGGCGTGCTGGTCACCCTCGACGAGGAGGAACTGAAGCGCTGGAAGGCGAACCACAACATCCCGGCGAACAAGAAGGTGTCGGATCTGGCGCAGGACCCGGCGTTGCGCGCCGAGGTGCAAGACGCGGTGAACATGGCAAACGCGACCGTCTCGCGCGCGGAGGCGATTAAGAAGTTCCGCATCCTCGACCGCGACCTGTCGGAGCAGCACGACGAGATGACGCCGACGATGAAGGTGAAGCGCAATGTGGTGTTCCAGCGCTTCCAGGAGGACATCGACAAGCTGTATCAGCGTTAACGGCGCGCCTACCCTCATCGGCTCGCGGTGTGACATAGCATCCCAATTTGTCACTTCCACAGTTCGTTTTAAGGGGGTTCACGCCGTGCACAAAACTGCAGCCGTGCTGCGTCACCGTGAACTTACCCAGGAGATTTACAACATCGGCGACGAGGTTGCGGAGTACATCGAGCACGTCGCCGAGTCGATTGCGGACTATGACGGTGAGCTCACTGAAGATTGCCTGGCAGAGTTCGAGGAGATTGTCGACGACGCCCGCCAGGACGCCCGCCGCATCGTCGCCGAGTTAATCGGCCTGCGCCAAGCGCTGACCTCGGGCCGCGCCGCCGGCTACTTGTCGGTGGGGGTCCGCCCGGAGGAGCGTATCCCGCAGCCTGAACTTCTCGACGCCGCCGGCCTCAAAGACCTCTTCCCGCTGCAAGCACCATTTTCGGTGCAGACGATGCACGACGCGCTCGTCGGCCGCACCGAACTGGTGGTGCAGCACTTGGAGGAGATCGTCTCCTTCACCCTCGAGCAGACTGACATGGTCGCCCGCGAACTCGGCGTGGTGTCGCTTCCGCACCTGTACGCGCGGGTCGGTGAGATCGTCGAGGAAGCCGTGATCGGCTGGGTGGAAACCGTCTGCTTGGACCACCCGGCGTTCGTACGCACGATGCGCGGATCCAACCCGCCGGAGTTTTTGGAGGAGCGCGCCCGCATCGACCGCATTGTGGCGAAGGTGGCGGCGAAGCGTTCCCTGCGCGGGGCTTAGGTGGGGGTTCCGTGATGGATTCCTTCGGCGTGTACATCCACGTGCCGTTTTGTGCGACGCGCTGCGGCTACTGTGACTTCAACACCTACACACCCACCGAGGTGGATTCCTCGCACGCGCAGTACCTCGACGCGCTGGAGCGCGAACTCGAGCTCGCCGCCGCCCGCGGCCTGCCGGAAGCCCAAACCGTGTTCATCGGCGGCGGCACCCCGAGCCTGCTCGGCGCGCAAGGCCTCGGCCGCATCCTGGGCGCCATCCGCAACACCTTCGGCATCGTGGCCGGCGCGGAGATCACCACCGAGTCCAATCCGGAATCCACCAGCTCCGACTACTTCGCGGGCCTGCGCGATGCTGGCTTTACGCGCGTCTCGCTCGGCATGCAGTCCGCCTCCACGCCGGTGTTGAAAGTCCTAGACCGCCAGCACACCCCGGGCCGCGCCGTCGCCGCCGCCCGCGAGGCACTTTCCGCCGGGTTCGAGCACGTGAACCTGGACATGATCTACGGCACGCCCACCGAAACCGACGACGACGTGCGCCGCACCCTGGATGCCATCCTTGCAACCGGCGTCGACCACGTCAGCGCGTATTCGCTCATCGTGGAAGATGGCACCGCCATGGCGCGCAAGATCCGCCGCGGCGAACTGCCCGCGCCACAAGAGGACGTCTACGCGGACCGCTACGAGATCATCGCCGCAACGCTGGAGGGCAACGGATACGACTGGTACGAGGTCTCCAACTGGGCCAAACCCGGCGGCGAGTGTCGCCACAACCTCATCTACTGGCACAACCAGAATTGGTGGGGCGCAGGCCCCGGCGCGCACAGCTTCATTGACGGGATGCGCTTCTTCAACGTCAAGCGCCCCGAGCGCTACGCACAGTTGCTTCACGACGACACCCTGCCCATCCAGGACACCGAAACCATCACCGCAGACGAAGCCCACATGGAGGCGATCATGCTCGGGCTTCGCCTGCGTGAGGGGATTCCGGCCGGGTGGGTTGGGGAGCGGGCGCGTGGGGTCGTCGATAAGCATGTGCGCGCGGGGCTCCTAGAGCGGGGAGAGCGCTTGCGCGTGACGGATACCGGCAGACTGCTTGCAGACGGCATCATCACCGATATCCTGGCAGCCGAGTAAGGAGGCGATCATGAGCGCAGCAGACGAGCGGCGCCAAAAGGTGCTGCGGGCGATCGTGGCGGACTACATCGCCAGCCAAGAACCCGTCGGATCCAAAGCACTGGTGGAGCGGCACAACATGGGGGTGTCGTCGGCGACGATCCGCAACGACATGGCGGTGCTTGAGCAGCAGGGCTACATCTCGCAGACGCACGCCTCATCCGGGCGCATCCCGACCGAGGCCGGCTACCGCAAGTTTGTCGACGCGCTGCACGACGTCAAGCCGCTGTCCGCTGCTGAGCGCCACGCGATTCTGGACTTCCTCGAAGACGGCGTGGACCTCGAAGACGTGCTGCGCCGCTCCGTCCAACTGCTTTCCCAACTGACCAACCAGGCGGCCGTGGTGCAGTTGCCTAACCTGTCCGCCTCGCGGGTGAAGCACTGTGAGGTTGTCGAACTCACACCAACGCGCCTGCTGCTCGTGCTCATCACCGACGCCGGGCGCGTCGACCAACGCAACGTTGATCTCGCCGCGCCAATTGGCGACGACGGCGTGCGCATCCTTCGCGACATCCTCAACGACGCACTTGTGGGCAAGAACATGCGCGACGCCTCCGCCTCACTCGCCGGCGTGGCGGTCAGCGCCCCGCCGCACCTGACCGAACCCACCACGCGCGCCGCCGAAGTGCTCATCACCACACTTGTCGACGCCGCCCCCGACCGCCTCATCATCGCAGGCTCCTCAAACCTGCTCGTGCCCTCCGGCGGCCTCCAGGACGTCATCGACGCCCTCGAGCAGCAAGTTGTCGTACTGAAACTGCTCGCCGGCGCCCAAGAACTCGAACGTGTCTCCGTGCGCATCGGCCGCGAAAACGAAGACGAGGAATTATCCAGCGCCTCAATTGTTACAACAGCGTACGGGGCAGGCGATGCAGCACTCGGCGGCCTCGGGGTAGTCGGTCCAACCCACATGGACTACCCCGGTACCATGCAGAAGGTTGCCACCGTGGCTCGTTACATCAGCCGCACACTGCGGGGTGAATAGAAGGGAAGATATGGCTCGCGATTACTACGGCATCCTCGGCGTGGACAAGGACGCCACCGAGCAGGAAATTAAACGGGCGTACCGCAAGCTCGCACGCAAATACCACCCGGACGTGAACCCGTCCGAGGAAGCTGCCGAGAAGTTCGCGGAGATCGCGGCAGCGCAAGAGGTGCTGCTGGATCCGCAGAAGCGTTCCATCGTGGACCGTGGCGGCGACCCGATGGAGGCCGGCGGCGGCATGGGCGGCGCCGGTTTTGGCGGAGGTGGCCTCGGCGATATCTTCGAGGCGTTCTTCGGCGGCGGTGGTGGTGCTCGCCAGCCGCGCTCGCGCGTGCAGCCGGGCAACGACGCGCTCCTGCGCACCTCGATCACGCTCGCGGAGGCGTTCACGGGCGTGAAGCAGGACGTCACCGTCGATACGGCGGTGCTGTGCGACAAGTGCCACGGCTCCGGCTCTAAGTCAGGGGCTAAGCCGGTCACCTGTGACGTGTGCCAGGGCCACGGCGCGGTCCAGGAGATGCAGCAGTCTTTCCTGGGCAATGTGATGACCACCCGCGAGTGCCACAAGTGCCATGGCTTCGGCGAAGTGATCACCGACCCGTGCGCCCAGTGCGCCGCCGACGGCCGCGTACGTGCTTCCCGCGACCTGGTGGTCAACATCCCGGCCGGCATTAATAACGGCATGCGCATCCGCATGGCGGACCAGGGCGAGGTCGGCCACGGCGGCGGCCCTGCCGGTGACCTCTACGTCGAGGTGCACGTCGAGCCGCACCCGGTGTTTGTGCGCGACAATAACGACCTGCACCTGCGCCTGACCGTGCCCATGTACGACGCGGCACTGGGCACCGAACTCACCGTGGAAAACCTTACCGGCGATGAGACCCGCATCGAGGTGCCCGCAGGCACCCAGCCGGACGACCGCGTTGTCCTGTCCGGCGAGGGCATGCCGCGCCTGCGCCAGGAGGGCACCGGCGACATGATCGCGCATATCGAGGTCACTGTGCCCACCGCGCTGTCCAACGAGGAGCGTGCAGCCCTTGAGGACCTGCGCGCCGGCCACCCGGAGGACCCTAAGGTCCACTCTGAGGGCGGCGAGCACGGTGATGGTTTCTTCTCCCGGATGCGTGATCGTTTCCGCCGATGAGCCTGCCCTATTTTCTTAGCGACGACCCCACCTCCGGCATCATCGAAGGCCCCGAGGCCAAACACGCCCACGTCAAGCGCATCCAGCCGGGTGAGCGCATCATGCTTTTCGACGGCACCGGCAACCAGGCCGAAGTCACCGTCACGCGGGTGGATGCCTCAAGGGTTGAGGGGGTCGTCGATAGGCATGAGTTCGTGGAGCGTCCCACACCGCGCGTGACGGTCGTGCAGGCGATCCCGAAAAGCGAGCGCGCCGAACTCGCCGTCGACCTCGCCGTGCAGGGCGGGGCGGATCGAATCGTGCCGTGGATTTCGCACCGCACGATTGCGCGCTGGCCGGCGAACAAGCAGGCGAAGCAGGTGGAGAAGTGGCGCTCGCAAGCGCTGGCGAGCGCGAAGCAGGCGCGCCGCGCGTGGGTGCCGCAGATCCACGAGCCGGTGACCACAAACCAGTTGTCCGATCTCCTCCGTGACCCGAGGAACGAGGGTCACGCGCTTGTACTCCACGAGGATGCGACCGTGCCGCTGCGTGAGGTCACCTTCGGCGAGGACGTCTGGCTCATCGTCGGCCCCGAAGGCGGCATCGGGCAAGACGAACTCGAACTGCTCGGCGCGGACGCCGTGAAACTCGGCCCCGAAGTCCTGCGCACCGCAACAGCAGCGTTCGCGGCGCTCAGCGCGATCGGCGCGCTGACAAACCGCTGGTAGGGTAAACGCACATGGAAGAAATGGTGACGCGCAAGGTCGAACTCGACTCGGCGTACGCACAATCCGTCCTCGGCATCAACGACAACAACCTCCAACTGCTGGACCGCTATCTGGACGTGAGTTTCCACGCCCGCGGCACCACCTTGTCGGTGCGCGGCACGGCCGCCCACGTGGCGCACGCGCTGCGCGTGGTAGAGGAGCTGGAGTCCATGGCGCGACGCGGGGTGCCGCTTCGCCCTGACACCGTCGTGGAGGCGGTGAAACTCATGGAGATGGAAGCCCCCGGCTCGGTCGCGGACATCCTCGGCGAGGAGATCATTGCGCGGCGCGGCAAGGTTATTCGCCCGAAGACTGCCGGTCAGCGCCGCTATGTGGATGCGATCGACGACAACACCATCACGTTCGGCATCGGTCCGGCCGGATCCGGCAAGACGTACCTTGCGGTGGCGAAGGCGGTGCAGGCGCTGCAGAACAAGCAGGTCAAACGCATCATCCTGACGCGTCCCGCCGTAGAGGCCGGCGAGAAACTCGGCTTTTTGCCCGGTACGCTTTCCGACAAGATCGACCCGTACCTGCGCCCGCTGTACGACTCGCTGCGCGACATGATGGACCCAGAGGCCATCCCGAAACTCATCGAGGCCGGCATCATCGAGGTCGCGCCCCTGGCCTACATGCGCGGGCGCACCCTGTCGGACGCGTTCGTCATCCTTGACGAGGCCCAGAACACCACCGGGGCGCAGATGAAGATGTTCCTCACCCGCCTCGGGTTTGGCTCAAAGATGGTGGTTACGGGTGACACCTCTCAGGTGGATCTGCCGCGCGGCACCGTCTCGGGCCTGCGTGTGGCGCGTCGTATCTTGAGCGACATTCCGGACATTTCGTTCCAGGAGATGCGCGCCGACGACGTTGTGCGCCACCACCTGATTTCCCGCATCGTGGCCGCCTACGACCACCACGATGCCCAGAACGCGCTGCGCTACGAAAAGCGGCAGCAGAAGATTGAAGCAGAGCGCGAAGCGGAGGCAGCGCAGTGAGCATTGAAGTCTTAAACGAGTCCGGCGAGGCGGAAGTCAACGAGCAAATGCTTATCGACGTCGCCTCCTACGCCCTACGCACCATGGACGTCCACCCCGACACCGAAGCAACCATCACGCTTGTCGACGAAGCCACCATGGCCGACCTCCACGTCCGCTGGATGGACCTCGAAGGCCCCACCGACGTGATGAGCTTCCCCATGGACGAACTCACCCCGGGTGGGGGACGGCCCGACGCCGACATGCCGGGGCCCGCGATGCTCGGCGACATCATCCTGTGCCCGGCCTACGACCGCAAACAGGCCGAGATGGCCGGCCACGACCTCGCCCACGAAATGGCGCTGCTGACCGTCCACGGCGTGCTGCACCTGCTCGGCTACGACCACATCGAGCCGAAAGACGAGCGGGAAATGTTCGCGCTGCAAAACGAGATCCTCGCCGACTGGTACGACGACCTGGCCCGCCGCGGGGTGGCATACCAGCCGAAGCCGACCGGCCCGCACGCCTTCCCGTCCGCAGCTGACCGCGACGAGCTAGACAAGCTGATGAAGGGCGCCGAGTGACACTCACCATCACCTTCGCAACGATCACCGTCGTTGCGCTACTGCTCTCCGGCCTGCTCGGCTCCGTCGAATCCGCCCTGGCACCCATCTCGCGTGCCCGCGTGGAAGGCATGGTCAAGGATGAGACGCCGGGTGCAGATGCGTTGCTGCGCGTCGTCGAAAATCGCGCGAATCACATCAACACCCTCGTGCTGCTGCGCACCGTCTTAGACGTTATGGCGGCAGTCTCGGCGGCGATGCTGGCCATGGACGTCATCGCGTCAGATGCGTGGGCGATTGCGGTGGCGGTAATCGTCGTCACGCTGCTGCAATTTTCCATCATCGGCGTGTTCGCACGCACCGCCGGCAAACGCAACCCGTACACCATCTCGCTCAAAGCCGCCCAAGGCCTGCACATCTTCCACACCGTGCTCGGACCAGTGGCGAAACTGCTCATCTGGATCGGCAACCTGTTCCACCCCGGCGAAGACTTCCGCAACGGGCCATACGCCACCGAAATCGAACTGCGCGAAATGGTCGAAGTCGCCCAAGAAAAAGGCGTGGTGGAAACCACCGAAGGCCGCATGATCCAAAACATCTTCGACCTCGCCTCCACCACCGCACGCCAAGTCATGGTTCCGCGACCCGAAATGGTATGGATCGAAGGCGAAAAACTCGCCCGCCAAGCCACCGCACTCATGGTGCGCTCCGGCCACTCCCGCGTGCCCGTTATCGGCGAAAATGTCGACGAAATCATCGGCGTCGCCTACCTCAAAGACATGTTCACCGACCGCGGCGCGCCCGTCGACCCGAACACGCCACTGACCGAGTTGATGCGCCAACCGATGTTCATCCCGGACTCCAAGCCGCTCGACCTGCTGTTGCGCGCGATGCAGCAGCAGAACACCCACATCGCGGTGGTTATCGACGAGTTCGGCAACGTCGCAGGCCTGCTCACCATGGAAGACCTTCTTGAAGAAATCGTCGGCGAGATCACCGACGAATACGACGAGGATGAAGAAGCCCCCATCGAAGAAATCGACGAGCGCGTCTTCCGCGTCCAAGCGCGCCTGCCTCTCGACGACCTCGTGCACTACCTCGCCGACCACCTCGACTACACGCTGGAGTACTCGGAGGAGGTCGTCGACAATGTGGACACCGTCGCCGGCCTGCTGTCGTACGAACTCGGCCGCGTGCCCCTTCCCGGCGCCTCCATTCTTCGCGACGGCATCCGCTACACCGCAGAAGGCGGCCGCGACCGACGCGGACGCATCAAGACCCGCACCGTGCTGGTTGCGGTCGGCGAGGAACCCGAAAACGGGGTATCGTAGCACCTGTAACCAACCGAAAGGAGTTCCACCATGCGAGCAGTTCGCTACTACGGCCAGAAGGACATCCGCGTCGAGGAAATCGACGCCCCGGTTGCAGGCAAGGGAGAGGTGCTCATCGACGTCGCCTGGTGCGGCATCTGCGGCACTGACCTGCACGAGTACCTCGAAGGCCCGATCTTCTGCCCGAAGCCTGGCCATCCGCACCCCATCACCGGTGAGGAGCCGCCGATCACCCTCGGCCACGAGTTCTCCGGCGTTGTTTCGGCGCTCGGCGAGGGTGTCGACGACCTCGAGGTCGGCCAGCACGTTGTCGTCGAGCCGTACGTCCTGCCGGACGACGTCGACCCGAAGGAGCCGGGCCCGTACAACCTCCACCCGGACGTGAACTTCATCGGCCTCGCAGGTGGTGGCGGCGGCCTCTCCGAGAAGATCGCTGTGCAGCGTCGCTGGGTTCACCCGATTTCCAACGATGTTCCGCTCGACGAGGCTGCGCTCATCGAGCCGCTGTCCGTCGCCCACCACGCATTCGTTGCGTCTGAGGCGAAGGAAGGCGACGTCGCCCTCATCGGTGGCGCTGGCCCGATCGGCGTGCTGACCGCAGCTGTGGCGAAGGCATACGGCCTGACCGTCATCGTCTCTGAGCTCTCCGAGCTGCGTCGCCAGAAGGCGCTCGACGCAGGTGTCGCAGACTACGCGATCGACCCGAGCGCAACCGACCTCAAGGCAGAGATCGAAAAGATCACCGACGGCAAGGGCGTCGACGTCGCATTCGAGTGCACCTCCGTCAACGTTGTGCTCGACCAGCTGATCGACTGCCTCAAGCTCAAGGGCACCCTGGTCGTCGAGTCCATCTGGTCGAAGAAGGCCGAGCTGGACATCCACGCGCTCGTGATGAAGGAACTGACCATCCGCGGCATCATCGGCTACGCCCACGATCACCCGCAGACCATCAAGTTGGTGGAGTCCGGCAAGATTGATCTGAAGCCGTTTATCACCGGCAAGATCGGTTTCGACGGTGTCGTCGACGAGGGCTTTGACACCCTGATTAACCGCAACGAGACCGCAGTGAAGATTCTGGTGTCGCCGGAGCTCTAAAATGCTCCTATGAGCAATATTCTCTCGATCCAGTCCGCCGTCGCGTTTGGCCATGTTGGCAACTCGGCGGCGGTCTTTCCTTTGCAGCGCATCGGCCACGAGGTGTGGCCGGTGTACACGGTAAACTACTCCAATCACACGGGTTATGGTGCGTGGGAGGGGCCGATCATTCCGGCCGCCGACGTTGCGGCGGTGCTCAAGGGCATCCGCGACCGCAATGCGTTCCCGCTTATCGACGCCATCCTCACCGGCTACCAGGCCTCCCCGGAAATCGCCGACGTGATCGTCAGCACCGTGCGCGACATCAAGGCTGAAAACCCGGATGCGCTCTATGCGTGCGATCCGGTGATGGGGTCGGCGAAGTCGGGCTGCTTCGTGGCGGATACGATCCCGCCGCTGTTCCGCTCGACGATCGTGCCGGCGGCGGACATCATTACGCCGAACCAGTTCGAGTTGGGCTACCTCACCGAGCGCGACGTCACCGACCTGGATTCGACCCTTGCCGCCGTGGACGCGGCCCGTGAGATGGGCCCGTCGACCGTGCTGGTGACTTCGGTGGAGCGCCCCGAAACGCCCGAGGATGCGATCGAGATGATCGCCGTGGACGACAACGGCAAGTGGATCGTGCGCACCCCGCGCCTGCCGTTTAAGCGCAACGGCTCCGGCGATGTTACTGCAGCGCTGTTTACCGGCCACTACGTGCGCAGCCACGACGCAAAGGACGCGTTGGCAAAGACCGCCTCCTCGGTCTACGCCATGCTGCGCGTGACCTTCGAGGCCGACGCGAACGAGCTCCAGTTGGTCGAGGCCCAGGAGTTTTACGCCAACCCGCAACTCCAGTTCGAGGTCGAAGCCCTCTAACCGGTTTCAGGCACACCGCGTCACCCGCTCACCCGGGCGGGTTTTTCGCGTTTTCGGGGCCGGGTGAATCGATTAGTCGAACAGCAGCTCCATCGCCCCCGTCACGGTGGGCACTTCGGTCCCGTTGGGTGCGATCCAGCAGATGCGCCCGTTGGGGTTGTCGATGTGTCCGCGGATCGCCCGCCACCGGTCGTCGTCGTTGACCCCGTTGTGGTAGGCGCACAGTTGCGCCAGGTTGTTCATGTTGGTCATCCCGCCGTGCTTCCAGGCGTGCATGTGGTGGGTTTGGGTGGTTTCGGCGGAATGCCTGCAGTCGGGGAAGGCACAACTTGGCGACATCAACTTCGACATCGTCCGCTGCTTCCCATTCGCCAGCCGCTGCGTCCGGTACAGGTTCACCGCACCTTTCTGCGGGTGGAAGGCGGCCACCTCGAGCACGTCGCCGAACTCACGGGTGAGAAACTCGGCGCCGGTCATCGTGGTGCCGTCGGTAAGTACAAGTTCGACGTCGTCGCCGCAGCCGTCCATGATGCGGGTGTAGGCCTGGATCGGCACCAAAATCATCGGCCGCAGCGCCGCGCGCGGCACCCCGCCGCCCTCGCGCAACAGGCGGAACAGTGAGCCGGCCATCTGCTCCGCAGCCGGCCGAACCTCATCGATCATGGAACGCAGCGTGTGCTCCAAGTCGGCCAGATCGCGCTCGTTGTACGTCAGCGTCATGGTACGCATGCCCTCCCGGGAGCGGGTGAACCGGCAGGAAGGTTTGGGGGCGGTCACGGGGACGTCGATCAGCCTGCTGATGCGCTTCGACAGCGAGCGAAACGAACCACGATGCCGCACCAGATCCAACCGGATGCGCCACCGCTCAGCCGCCGACGCCACCACAACCAACTTCTTCTCGATGAGCACCAACTGGTCGATCGGCAACCCCTCCGCCAACGCCAGCGCATCAGCCTGCTTGCGCGTGAACTTGGTCGGGCCATAGTACGTATCGAAGACGCGGGCGAGGTCGCGCGCTCGTGTCGTCGATAAGCCAGCTGCAACTGCGGCCTCCCGAGAAAACCCGGCGAGCATCCCCACGCCCGCTTGACAAAACTCAATGAAATCCATGCACCCGACGCTAGAAACCCACCGCAACCCCCACAAGACCCCACAAAAAATCTGTGGATAACTCCCACACCACCGAAAAAGTTATCCACAACGGTAGGATGCGCACCATGATTGATTTCCCGGACAACCTGCCAGAAGACGCGATCGCTGACGGCGGTTTCACAAACACGCCGGACGGGTTCAAGTCGGGCTTTGTCAGCTTCGTCGGGCGGCCGAACACCGGCAAGTCCACGCTGACCAACGCGCTGGTGGGGGAGAAGATCGCCATCATGGCCGACCAGCCGGAGACGACTCGCCACCCGATCCGCGGCGTGATCAACCGTGACGGTGCGCAGGTCATTGTGGTGGACACGCCGGGGATTCACCGCCCGCGCACGCTGCTGGGCGAGCGGCTCAACGACGTGGTGAAGGACACCTTCGCGGACGTCGACGTGATCGGCTTTACCGTGCCGGCGGACGAGAAGATCGGACCCGGTGATCGCTTCATCCTCGACGAGATCCGCAAAACGAAGCCGAACACGCCGATCGTGGGCATCGTGACCAAACTGGACAAGACCGGCAAGGACACCGTCGGCGAGCGCCTGCTCGAACTGCACGACATGCTCGGCCCCGACTGCGAGGTCGTGCCGGTCTCCGCAACCGCAGGTGTGCAGACGGACACGCTGCTGGACATCCTGATCGAGCATCTGCCGGAGGGTCCGCGGTTCTACCCGGAGGGCCACACCACGGACGAGGATGTGGAGACGCGTATCGCCGAGTTGATCCGTGAGGAGGCGCTGCGCGGTCTTCGCGACGAGCTCCCGCACTCCGTCGCCGTCCAAATCGACGAAATGCACCCGGACCCGAACAACCCGGAGCGCACCATGATCTACGCGGTGCTGTATCTGGAGCGCCCGGGCCAAAAGCGCATCATCGAAGGCCCGGACGGGCGGCGCTTAAGCGGCATTGTGCACCGTGCGCGCAAGCAGATCATCGACCTGGTTGGCCAGAACATCTACTTGGATGTGCGCGTGAAAATCCTGAAGAACTGGCAGCAGGATCCGAAGGCGTTGGGCCGGCTTGGCTTCTAGGCCGTCGTGGCGCGATCGCGCCTTTGTGGTGCGCACTTACGATTTCGGTGAGGCGGATCGCGTGATCGTCCTGCTGACCCGCAACCACGGCCTGGTGCGCGGGGTGGCGAAGGGCGTGCGCAAGGTGAAAAGCCGCTTCGGCTCGCGCCTGCAGCCGTTCGTGGATGTGGATGTGCAGGTCTATCCGGGCAGAGGCTTATCGACGATCACCGGCGCCGACACCGTCACCTACTTCGGCGCCCGCATTATCGACGACTTCGACCGCTACGCCGCCGCCTGCGCCGTCATGGAGGTCGCCGAGAAGCTCTCCTACGACCAGGGTGATCCGGAACTGTTCGCGCTCGTGCAGGAGGCGCTGACCAACCTGCAGACCGACCAGCATCCGACGCTGGTGCTCGACGCGTTCGTGCTCAAGGCCACCGAGCACGCCGGCTGGGGTTTAAGCCTGTTTAACTGCGCGAACTGCCAGGCGCCAGGCCCGCACAAGGCGTTTAACGCCACCGTCGGCGGGGCGGTGTGTAACAACTGCCGGCCCACCGGCTCGATGGATGTGGATCCGGAGACGCTGCACGATATGTGGTTGTTGCGGGGAGGCTACGGGGTGTCGTCGATACGCGTTGCGCAGATTCACCGCGCGACCGTGGCACACGTGCAGCACAACCTTGAGGCCGGGCTGAAGAGTCTGAAGATCATGGAGCAGGCATAATTAACGCCCATGGGCGCACCGAAGATTGACAAGAAGTTCATCCCGAAACACATCGCACTGGTGATGGACGGCAACGGCCGCTGGGCGCAGCAACGGGGCCTCAAGCGCACCGAGGGGCACAAGGTGGGCGAGGAGAAGCTCATGGACGCCGTCGACGCCTGCATCGAACTTGGTGGGGTGGAGTGGCTGTCCGCGTACGCGTTTTCTACGGAGAATTGGAAGCGCAGCCCTTCCGAGGTGCATTTTTTGATGAACTTCACCCGCGATGTGCTGCGCCGTCAGCGCGACGAGTTGCATGAGAAGAACGTGCGCGTGGTGTGGTGTGGGCGCCGCCCGAAACTGTGGGGCAGCGTGATTGAGGAGCTTGAGGTCGCTGAGGAGCTCACGAAGCACAACACGGGGCTCACCCTTGCGATGTGCGTGAATTATGGCGGTCGCGCCGAGCTCACCGACGCAGTGCAGGCGCTTATCGACGACAACGTGCGCCACGTCGACGAAAAAACCATCCAGCGCTACCTGTATCGCGCCGACATGCCGGACGTGGACCTGTTCTTGCGCCCGTCGGGGGAGCAGCGCACCTCAAACTTCCTGCTGTGGCAGTCGGCCTACGCGGAGATGGTGTACCAGGACGTGCTGTTCCCGGACTTTACTAAGCAGGACCTGTGGGACGCGGTGCTGGAGTACGCGAAGCGCGACCGGCGCTTTGGCGGCGCGGTAGATAAGTTCGATAGCTAGCGTTTGGCCTGGCAGTCGCGGCACACGCCGTAGATTTCGGCGTCGTGGCCGACGAGTTCGTAGCCGTAGTGCTTCGCCATCACCTCGGCCCATCTTTCTACCGGGCCGCCTTCGATTTCCTCGCTGCGCCCGCATTTGGAGCACAGCAGGTGATGGTGGTGGTGGTCGGCGAGACAGTCGCGGTAGAGCGTTTCGCCTTCGGGGGAGTAAAGCACGTCCACCGCGTCGACCTCCGCGAGTGATTGCAGCGTGCGGTAGACAGTGGTCAGGCCGACGGATTCGCCGTTGTCGGTGAGGATCTCGTGGATGGTCTGTGCGGAGGCGAATTTGTCTAAGCCACGCAGCGTATCGACGACCGCCGCGCGCTGCTTAGTCATCCTCGGGCCAAGCTTCGGGACCGGACGCGTGCTGTGTGGGCGGTTCATACCGGGCCAGCTTAGCCGGGGATGGCACTCGGCTGGGACGAGGCCTAGCCGGATCTTGCCTAGTGCTGATTCGGGCTAGTCCTGGCCCGGCACCGACGTGCGCCGGGTTGTGTCAGCGGCCGGCGCGTAGAACTCGCAGGCATGGTCTACGAGCGCGTGGATAATCCGGATCACGGTGGGGTTGGCAAGTTCGTAGGCGACTTCGCGGCCGCAGCGTTTGGCGGCGACGAGGCCTTCGTCGCGAAGCACCCGCAAATGCTGCGACACCAGCGGCTGCGACTTCCCCAAAATTCCCACCAACTCATGGACCGCGCGCTGTGAATCGTGCAGCAGCAGCAAAATCCGAAGACGCATCTCCGAATCCAGCACTCGGATCAGTGCGGCAGTGTGGTCTAACTCCTCCGGCGAAAAGCGAAGGTCGTCACGCATGGGCGGCCCCTTTCGACGACAGTCCTACACAGTTGTCACACAGTTTACTCGAAGCAGGCGTAAAGGTGGGACTTATGTCCAAAGGGTCGTCTGCGTCGTCGCAAAGTGAAACGGCTAGACTGATCGACGTATTTTGGCAACCGTATTACACGCAGGAGATTGTGATGCCCGCATCCAAGATCGAAACCGTCGTCAACCTCTGCAAACGCCGTGGTTTGGTGTACCCCGCAGGTGAGATTTACGGCGGAACACGCTCCGCGTGGGACTACGGCCCACTCGGCGTCGAGCTGAAAGAAAATCTCAAGCGCCAGTGGTGGAAGCACATGGTGACCTCCCGCCCCGACACCGTCGGCGTCGACACCTCCATCATCCTGCCCACCCGCGTGTGGGAAGCCTCCGGTCACGTCGAGGTGTTCACCGACCCGCTCGTTGAGTCGCTCTACACCAACAAGCGCTACCGCGCCGACCACCTGATCGAAGCGTACGAGGAGAAGCACGGCCACCCGCCGGCAAACGGGCTCGCCGACATCAACGACCCGGAGACCGGCCAGCCTGGCAACTGGACCGAGCCGAAGGAATTCTCCGGCCTGATGAAGACCTACCTCGGCCCCGTCGACGACAAGGAAGGCCTGCACTACCTGCGCCCGGAGACCGCGCAGGGCATCTTCGTTAACTTCAAAAACGTGATGACGTCCGCGCGCCTCAAGCCGCCGTTCGGCATCGCCAACATTGGCAAGTCGTTCCGCAACGAAATCACCCCGGGCAACTTCATCTTCCGCACCCGCGAGTTCGAGCAAATGGAGATGGAATTCTTCGTCAAGCCAGGCGAGGACGAAACCTGGCACGAGTACTGGATTGAAAACCGCTTCAACTGGTACGTCGACCTGGGCATCAACCCGGAGAACCTGCGCCTGTACGAGCACCCGCAGGAGAAGCTGTCGCACTACTCCAAGCGCACCGTGGACATCGAGTACGCGTTCGGCTTCACCGGCTCCAAGTGGGGCGAACTCGAGGGTGTGGCCAACCGTACGGACTATGACCTGAAGACCCACTCCGAGGCGTCCGGCGAGGACCTGTCGTACTACGACCAGCAGAACGAGGAGCGTTGGATCCCGTACTGCATCGAGCCGGCCGCTGGCCTGGGCCGCGCCATGATGGCATTTCTTATCGACGCCTACGATGAAGAAGAAGCACCCAACGCCAAGGGCGGCACCGACACCCGCGTCGTGCTGCGCCTGGACCGTCGCCTCGCGCCGGTGAAGGTTGCCGTGCTGCCACTGTCGAAGAAGCCGGAACTCGCCGGCCCCGCCGAGGAGCTGGCCACCAAGCTGCGCCAGTACTGGAACGTGGACTTTGACACCTCGGGTGCGATTGGTCGTCGTTACCGTCGCCAGGACGAGACCGGCACCCCGTTCTGCGTCACCTACGACTTTGACACCCTTGAGGACAACGCTGTGACCGTTCGCGAGCGCGACACGATGGAGCAGGAGCGCGTGCCTCTCGACGAGCTGGAGGCCTACCTGGCCGCCCGCCTGATCGGCTGCTAATGCACTACGTCAGCTGGGATCGCACGGACCGCGACGCGCCGAAGTTGCTCGCGGAGGCCGGACCCGAGGTGTTGGGTGTGTTCTCGCACGACCACGCCGTTGTGGGCGGCGACGAGTGGCAGTTGGTGTCGCACCCCGAATCGGGTGCGGTGGCGACGCGCCGCGGCGAGGAGATCGTGCGCACGTCGAACAGTTTGAAGCGCGCGAAGCGCATCGACCTGGTCATCGAGGGCCACGCCTACGCGTTCGTCCCGGAGACCTCCAAGAACTGGGTGGTCGAGGATGCGAGCGGCGAGAAGGTTGCCCAGTTCACCCAGGACCATAACGGTGTGCGCAAGGCGATCCTCGAGTTCGAGGGCGAGACCGACCTGCCGCCCACCCAGGTTGCCGGCCTTGCGTGGTTGACCCGCGAGGTGCTTGAGGCCCGCAAGATGGTCAATTCGACCGCGCTGATCAGCACTTTGGTGTTCTTGTCGCTGTTCATCGTTGTGGTGGCGTTGCTGTGATTTGGCAGGGCGCCACGCTTCTCGACGATTCCCGCACCCGCGCCACCGCCACCGCCGACACCATCACCGTCGGTGGGGCACACCCGAGCGCGGTGCTGCGCATCACCGCCGGGAGCGCGCGCCGGTTTAAGGCCGTCGATGCGGATACGGGCGGGGAGTATGTTCTGCGCAAGGCTGGGTTTACGGTGGCGCGCTACACCGCGGATTGCGACGGGCGCCGCTACACCCTGAACCGCACCGGCCTGCACCGCGAGATCCGCGACGCCGCCGGAACCCTCGTCGCCGTGACCCGCGGGAAGGCCTCGGGCGACCTCCACGTTGAGGTCAAAGCGGATGTCGACGCTGCAGCCGAGGCCGACCTGCCCATGGAGGATCTTGTCTTCATGACGTGGGCGCTGACCTTCGTGGACACGCCCGCGCGCCGCACCCGCATTTAGCGCCGCGGCGGCCCGGCAGCGCGGCTGCCCAGCGCGGGCCAGCACCACCGCTGCGTCAGCCTGGCTGTGCGGCCCCGCGCGGCCTAGAACGTGCCGCCGCGGTTAGAGGGGCGCCCGCCGGAGAAACCTCCGCCACCACCGCCGCCGAAGCCACCCCCGCCGCCGCGGGATCCGCCGCTGTAGCCCCCACCGCCTCCGCCGCCGGAGAGCAGCGTGCCCCACAGCACAGCCCTGGCCAGCGAGTCGGCGGTTTGGCGGTTGCGGGCCGCTTGGTAGCGGCGCACGTCGTCGTTGGCGGAGTTTTCGGCGCGGCGGGCGGTGTCGGTGGCGGTGCGGGCGGCGTCGATAGCTGCACGTGTGTCACGCACCCGCAGCTGGAGCGCCTGGGCGTGCTGGCGCTTCGCCTCAGCCAGCAACGTGCGCGCGTGCGAGCCGATGATGCGGCCGCGCGAGCGGATCAGGTCTTCGGCGCGCTGGATCTGCGCGGCACAGACCTGCATTTGCTGGTCGAACAGTTGCAGCGCGCGGGCCTGGTCGCCGGCGACGCCGCGGGCACGGTCGAGGGCGTCGTCGATTTCGGCGTCCATGTTCGCCAGTTCCTCGTAGAGGGCGAGCGGGTCGGTGTCGGCGCGGTTGCCCATTGCGTCGAGCATGCGCTGGGCCTTGGCGGAAACCGCGTTCAAAGAGGCGACGTCGATACGCGCGCCCTGCTCACGGGAGCCCTTGACGGTTTCGATGTCGCGGAGTTCGGCGCGGATTTCGTCGATAAGCGCTGGCAAATTGGTT
Organism: Corynebacterium sp. HMSC034E11; assembly: GCF_001835905.1. Classification (NCBI taxonomy): domain Bacteria; kingdom Bacillati; phylum Actinomycetota; class Actinomycetes; order Mycobacteriales; family Corynebacteriaceae; genus Corynebacterium; species Corynebacterium sp. HMSC034E11. The sequence continues at coordinate 34,717 of NZ_KV826393.1, read as the reverse complement.
TTCGCCGCCCGGATGTTCTCTTCGGCGTGTTCGATGGCGTTGAGGTTGGTGTCGGAGACCTCCACGGCGTGCGAGGCAGCCGCGAGCGTGTCCAGGAGTGCGCCTTGGCGGCCGGCGGGTTGGGCGGCGAGGCTGCGGGCGTCGTTAAGCGCCTTTTCGGCTTCGTCGAGGGAGGCCTGCGCAACATCGACGTTGTCCACTATCGACGACAACATCTCCACCGCATACGCCTCCCGCAGTTGCGCAAGGGTGGCGCGGGCGGGCTCGAGGCGCGCGCGGATGTCCACGGTGCGGGCGAGGATCTTGTCTACCTCTTCGGGCGCGCGCATGAGGACGCCGCGCATGTCGTTGAACTCGGCGGTTTTGTCGCGAAGCGCCTGTTCAGCCTTGCCCGACGATGAGATGATGTCGAGGAGCATGGCGCGTTTTTCGGGTTCGGTTTCGGGGATGGCGTCGTAAAGTTTCTGGTGCGTGGAAAACGCGCGCTGCAGGGTGCGGGTGGCGTCGTTCATGGCGGAGGTGAACGGGCGGACGCGCTCGGCGCCGAATTCGGAGGTGGCCAGTTTCAGCTCCTCCTTGCCTTGCGTGATGGACTCGTCGGCGGACACGAGCGCGTCGCGCGCGACCTCCTCCAGGGTCGCGGTGGGCAGGCGGCCGAGCGAGTCAGTATCCGCCGGGTCGAGCGCCTTCGCAGACGCGATCTGCTTGGCCTGCTGCTTGCGCGAACCCTTGCGTGTTGCCGCGTACATGCCACCGCCGGCAAGCGCCGCGACACCGAGGCCGCCTGCGACCCAGCCAGCGCCCGCGCCATCGCTATTGCTTGACGACGACGACCCATCGACCGACTCAACCGCATTCAGCGCCGCCTGCGACCAATTGTGCTGGCTTAGCTGGGCGTAGGCGGCGTCGTTCATCCGGTCGATCTCGGCCTGGGTCCATTCTTCGCCACCGCCGACGTTGTAGGCGCGCTCGTCGGGGGAAATCACCAGCACGGCGGTGTTGGAACCGTTCGCGGCGACGGCCTGGTCGACCCAGTCGGACGGGCTGATGCCGCCAAAGGTACGCAGGAACACCACACGCACCGACTTACCCTGGGACTGGCTGACCTGCTGGATCGCCTGTTCAATCTCGGCGCGCTCGTTATCGGTGAGCACGCCGGCGTCGTCGGTCACAGGCTTGGTTAAAAGCCCTGGCTGGACGGTGGTTTCCGTGGCCACGCCTTGCGCAAGCGCGGGCGTTTCGGCAAAACCTGAGGCGGGCGCTGCGAGAAACAGCATGCCGCCGACGGCGAGGACGCGAAGGTAACGGCTAGTCATGCGACTAGGGTAGCGCTTCGTGTACGCCTATAACGCCGACGATACGAAACGCCGCACCGCCGAGGGTCCGAAGGGGGCGCAGCTTGCGCCGGATTCGCGGGGTGCGTTTGCGCGTGACCGGGCCCGTGTGTTGCATTCGGCGGCGCTTCGTCGATTAGCGGACAAGACCCAGGTTGTTGGCCCGCGCGACGGTGACACTCCGCGCACGCGCCTGACGCACTCGCTGGAGGTCGCCCAGATTTCGCGCGGCATCGGCGAGGGCCTCGGCCTGAACCCCGACCTGTGCGAGATGGCCGGCCTCACCCACGACATCGGCCACCCGCCCTACGGTCACAACGGCGAAGTCGCGCTCAACGAGGTCGCGCCCGACGGCTTCGAGGGCAATGCGCAGACGTTGCGCATCCTGTCGCGCCTTGAGCCCAAAGTGCTTATCGACGACCACTCTTACGGCCTCAACCTCACCCGCGCCTCCTTAGATGCCGCCGTGAAATACCCCGTGACCCGCACCAACCCCGACGGCACCCTAAACCGGAAGTACTCCGCCTACGACGAGGATGCGGCGGTGCTTGCGTGGGCGCGCGAAGGCCACACCGACGACATGCCACCGATGGAGGCACAGGTGATGGACTTTTCCGACGACATCGCCTACTCCGTCCACGACGTCGAAGACGGCATCGTCTCCGGGCGCGTCTCCCTGCAGGTGTTGTGGGACTTCGTCGAACTCGCCGCCCTTGCCGAGAAGGGTGCCGCCGCCTTTGGTGGCGACGCCGACTCACTCGTCGACGCCGCCGACCGCCTCCGCGCCCTTCCCGCCATCGCAGCCGCCGCCGACTTCGACTACACCCTGTCCTCTTGGGTTCGCCTGAAGGGGCTGACGTCGCAGTTGGTGGGACGCTACATCGGCGGCGTGACCAAGGCGACCCTCGACGGGAACCTAGGCACCGACGCTGCTGCCGGCGCGGGCGCGGGCGGCGCGGGCGGCGTGGGCGCCGGTTCGGGCCTGATGGGGCGCCAGCACGGCCGCCTCATCGTTCCTCCCGACGTCGAGGCCGAAGTCCGCCTGCTCAAAACCGTCGCGGTGCTCTACGTCATGGACGTGCCCGCCCATCTCGCGCGTCAGGACCGTCAGCGCGACCGGATTTACCGCGTCCATGAGTACCTGCGCGCCGGCGCCCCGGGCACCCTCGACACGATGTTCCGTGCCTGGTTCGAAGCCGCCGACACCGACGCGGAGCGCGAGCGCGTGATCATCGACCAGATCGCTTCCATGACCGAGTCCCGCCTCGAGCGCACCGCGAAGAAAGCCAGCGCCTTCGAAGGCTTCTACTAAGCCCGCGCGGTCGCGGTGGATTAGCCGAAGAGCCGACTGAAGAAGCCGCGCTTGCTCGTCTTGCTCGCGTCGCGCGGGCATTCGCACCATTGTCCGGACGCGACGCCAGCCTTGACCTGGTCAACGTGGTTGCCGCAGCCTGCCCAGGTGGTCTTGCCGCAGGTTGTGCAGGGGACGGGACGGCACATGGGGGCTCCTCTCGCTCGCAGATACTGCGAGTGAGCCTATACCGCGCCGAGGATGAATACGGCGAAAAGTGAGCTTAGGGGCAAACCCGAACTCGTCCCGACGGCGATTCCTACTGCCCTTCACTGTGTTCCACTGTGGTCGTGCCGCGCATCCGAGTTCGGGTTTGCCCCTAAGCTGCCAATCGGACACCTTCCCCCTTGAACCGCAGAGATCGGGGCGGGGCTGCTAGAGGCGGGCGGCGATGTCGGCGAGCGCGGCGCGGGTGCCGATCTCCCCGGGCAGCCACGGCAGTTCCACGCGCGGCACGTTGGGCAGTTTCGCGTCCAGAAGGGCAAGCGCTTCGTCTTCCACGGCGCGCCGGGCAGCCAAGAACTCGCTGGCGCTCGAGCCAGCGCCAGCACCAGCGCCAGTGCCAGCCCCAGCGGTGTCGGCGGGGCTGCGGCGATTGACGACGAGGCCGGAGACGCGGATGTGGTGTTGGGTGAGGTCGTCGTAAAGTTCGGTGCTCTCGAGGACCGGAAGCCGCTCGGCGGTGAGCACGATGGTGAACGTGCAGCGGGCCGGGTCGGTAAGAATGTCGCGCAGGCGCTCGAACTTGCGGCGACGGCGCAACAATGTGGTGCGGATCTGCTGGTTGCGGCGCTGCACCGGGTCCTCGTCCGCGCCGCCGAGGCCACGCAGGGCGCGGGAGAACTTGTCGGACTGTTCGCGGCGCTGCATCAGCCCGCCGGTGTAGGCCGCCATCAACTCCGGCAGGGCAAGGAGGCGGGAGGTGTGGCCGGAGGGGGCGGTGTCGAAAATGATGTGGTCGACGCCTTGCGTGTCCACGAGTTCCGCCACGCGTTCCAGCATCGCCGCCTCGTGCATGCCGGGGGAGTTGCGCGACAGGTCCAGGTGGCGGCGGATTTCGGGGTGCATGCGTTCCGGCATCATTGCCCGCATGGACTGTTCAACGTCGGCGAGGTGGCGTTCGGTGGTGGTGGTGGGGTCGAGTTCGACGACGGAAAGCCCGGGTTCGAGTTCGGTCGGTCTGTCGGAGAGCGACACGTTCCAGATGTGGCCGAGGTTGTGCGCCGGGTCGGTGGACACCAGCAGTACGCGCCGGCCGGCTTCGGCGAGGCGTACCGCGGTGGCGGCGGAGACGGTTGTTTTGCCAACCCCGCCTTTGCCGCCGAAGAACATCACGGGTGCGGTTTCTAGCAGCATCGCACGCCATCCAAGGGGGAGTGGGACATGCCCATGCGGGTGTGCCAGGCGTGGAATTCGTCGTAAAGCAAAGGCATGAGCTCGAGGGTGTAAAAGGAGGCGGGGTTGGGGATGCCGAGCGTTTCGGAGGCGACGAGCAGCGTGAACAGGTCGTCTTCTTCGCGGGCGGCGCGGGCAAATTCTCGACGATAGGGCGCCTTGTAGAACTCGTCCAGGCCGGCCGCGAAGGCTTTAAATCGCTCGAGCATCAGCTGCGGCGGCAGCGTGTTCGCCGGGCATGGTTTCGTCGTCACGCCAGGTCACTGCGGGCTCGCGGCGTGCCTTCGCGATCGCCGTGAACGCTTCGACGATGACCCAGATTGCGCAGCAGATGATGATCACGTCGAGGACGAGTAGCAGCCAGTTGCCGGAGTTGTAGAACGTGCGCACCTGCAGCACCGCCGCCCACAGGGACATGATGGTGACGAACACCAGCGGGACGAGCACTGGCCAGGAAGGGCGGCGCAGTTTGGTCAGCATGATCGCCACGATGGACAGGGTCAGGCCGGCCATGAGTTGGTTGGTGGTGCCGAACAGTGGCCAGATGAGCATGCCGCCGGAGCCGTCGATGCCCATGGAGAACGTCAGGCCGAGTGCGCAGCCGACCGCGATGATGGTGGCGATAAGGCCGGAAAGTTTGAAGCCTATCAGATCGCCGATTTCGGTGACGACGAAGCGCTGCAGGCGGATACCGGAGTCCATGGTGGTGGCGGCGAAGAGGACGGCCATCGTCGCCAAGATTGTTGCGGACAGGGACTGTGGGATGCCCAGGCCTTCGTTCATCAGCGCGCCGCCGCCTTGGATGAAGGCGTCCACGCCGCCAGCGTTCCATTCGTTGTAGATGTTTTCCCAATCCGTGATGGTGTTGAATCCGGCGGTCGTCGCAACGATGGTGCCCAGTGCGAGCAGGCCTTCGCCGACGGCGCCGAAGTAGCCGACGAAGCGCACGTCGGTTTCCTTATCGATCTGCTTCGACGACGTACCCGAGGACACAATGCCGTGGAAGCCCGAGATCGCGCCGCAGGCGATGGTGACGAACAGGAGTGGGAAGATGCCGGGGGTGCCGTCGGGGACGGAATCGCGAAGTGTCGGGGCGACAACTTCCGGGCGGACGACGAAGAACGAGCCGTACAGAATGATCAGACCGACGAACAGTTGCAGGCCGTTGATGTAGTCACGCGGCTGCAGCAGCACCCACACCGGCAGCAGGGATGCGATGAAGGCGTAGAGGAACAGGAAGATGATCCACCAGCCGCGATCCGGAATACCCAGCATGACTTCGGGCAGGGCGAGCGGCATGCGGTCGCCGAGGATCATCAGGCCGTAGAGTGCGGCGACGCCGACGAAGGACACCAGCGGCAAGTTCCAGTTGAAGCGGTAGATCGCCTGGCCGATCAGCAGGGCGACGAGGATCGCGCCCCAGGTGGGGATGACGGCGGTTGGGGTGGAGATCAGCAGGTTAGAGATCACCACCGCGAACGCCGTGTTGACCATGAGCAGCAGCAGGAAGATCACGATGAGGAACAGGTTGCGTCCGCGCGCGCCGATGTAGCGGCCGGACAGCGTGCCAATGGAGTGCCCGCGGTGGCGTTGCGACGCCCACAGCGCCCCCATGTCATGCATCCCCGCAAAGAACACCGTGCCGAGCGTCACCCAGAGGAACGCCGGCACCCAACCCCAAATCACCGCGACGGCCGGGCCGATGATCGGCGCCGCGCCTGCCACGGAGGTGAAGTGGTGGCCCCACAGGACGTATTTGTTGGTGGGCACGTAGTCCACGCCGTCTTCCATGGTGTGGGCGGGCGTGGAGTAGGCGTCCGAGAGTTGGTACACCTTTTTGCCCAGGAACTTCGAGTACAGCAGGTAGCCGGCGGCCATCATCGCGAGGCCGACGAGCACTAGGATGAGCGAGCTCATGGGCATCCTCCATTCGTGTCGTGGTTCACAGTTTGCGAATTATGACACACAGCACACTCTTAAGTATCCATTTGGGTGTTTTATGCGCTGTTTTACGTGAGCAGGATGTCTGATACCCCTCGACTTCCGCGCGATGACCGCATAAGTTTGCGTAGTAGAACTTTGCTAGCTGTGTCGAAAGGCGAAGGCGTTTGTTTGATCGCGTGGAACGAATGATTCGAGCGTTTCCTTGGATGCTCTCGCTTTCCCCGGACGATCGAGAGGCGTGCGCGCGTGACCTTCGAGAAGCGTTTACTTCGGAAGACCCCAGCCTGCTGGCAGCCGAGTTCACAGCATGGAAGGAAACTGCGACTGCTATAGCCGAGGGGGTTGATTGCAAAGAGTTGGAGTGGCTCGACCCGTCAGATGACGCGTGCGTGGTTACGCGACCAGCGTGACCCCTTCATCCTCAAACACTGCGCGCATTTTG
>NZ_KV826393.1:0-28151 GCF_001835905.1 Corynebacterium sp. HMSC034E11 | reverse complement strand
TCCACCCCGGAGCGCCCACGCCCGGCCACATCCCACGCCGGGGTGCACATGTGCGAAAACTGAGCTTAAGGGCAAACCCGAACTCGCACCGACGGCGATTCCTACCGGCCTTCACTGCGTTCCACTGCGGTCCACTGTGGTCGTGCCGCGCATCCGAGTTCGGGTTTGCCCCTAAGCTGCCAATCGGACACCTTTCACCCCTCAGGGCGGTCGCCTCACCGCGCTCAAACAGCGCTCACACACCGCCCACACAACGCGCTCACACAGCCGGCGACCGCCTCACCACTCCCACTTTGGCAGCGAGTGCTTATATATGACGGCATTACGCGCCCGGCCTACTTCCCTCATGAAAAGGTCCGGTCTGAAGAACAGATCTGAGAAGTCCCAGCGCACTGTCGGGAAGTTGTGGTGCGAAGTCCAGGAGGCGCGTGTGTCTTCGGGGAAACCGAAGTCGGAATCGAAGCCGGTGGCGTCGTCGATGATGATGGCGATGTTGCGCATCCCGCCGCAGTCGACAATCAGAGGCCCGGATGTGACCCATGGTTTTAGGAACACCGGGTAACAGTCAATCCGGTGTGAGGAGAGGACGGCGCGGGCGAGGCTATACCTGTACTCGGGAAGAGGCGTCACGGTGGCGACGATATTGTGCGCCCGTTTGAGAATCTCAGGCCGACAGCTTTCGAACCCGTCGATGTAATCGTGCACTTTGCGGCGTGAGTAGTGCCCCAGAATCCAATCGGTTGCTGTGAGTTGGTCGGTGATGGTGCCGAAGCGGAATAGGTCGATGTAGGTGCGGAGTCGGTCGGTGTAGCGGATGTTTTGGGCGGTGATGGTTTCGTCGTCACGCACGGGCACTGAGCGGAATCGTGTCCGGATGGGCCATTTGCTTTTGGCGGGCGGTTTTCCGGATGGTAGTGCGACGTCGACGGTCCAGTCTGTGAGTGGCCCGATCCACATGCCGTGTTGCACTGCGGCCCAGCGACCGAGGAGGATCGCTTTGCGACTGTCGCGCGAGACTCCCGCACCGCGGACCAGCATTTGGTCGCGCAGTGGGAGCGATTGCCACCATTCTTTCTCGACGGTGGTTGTCCGCGTCACATAGCGCGGGTTCGCGCTGGGCGCGTTGGCTTGCTCGTCAAAATCTGCTCTCAACCCCCGAAGGTGAGCCATTTCTGCATACCCCATGCAAGCCAGTATCGCGCCTGGCGGCTGCGTTGGGAACCCCTCGCGTGCACAATATAGTGGACATTTCCGAGTTCGGGTTTGCCCCTAAGCTGCCAATTCGACCCCTTCATCCTCAAACACTGCGCGCATTTTGCTTGTCGACGACCCCTCCACCCTCCAGGAAGCCACCACCACCCGTTTCACTTGGGTTTCCCGCAGGAGGTCGGCGAGCGCGTCGAGGTTTGTGGGCACGGGCCGGTCGGCGGCGTCTTTGGGGCCGTAGGCGGCGGTGAGGATGCCGCGGGCGAGGTCCTCAAGCGTGTGGACGGGGTTGGCGATAAAGATCGGGTTCATCAGTTGACCTCCATTTCGCAGAAGGATTCGTAGTGGTCGTCGGTGTAGTACCAGGCCTCGACGCCGGAAGCGTCGCCGCCGGTGACGATGCGCCGCGCCCCGCGGTGGCGCAGCCCCGGCGTGTCCACGGTGTACTCGCGGTAGTAGTTCCGGGACTCCTGCGGCAGTACGCGTTCGTAGTTGCCGAAGCGTTTGTCGTCGTTGGCGGGGTAGGGGAAGGGGCCGCCGGCTTCGATGAGCTCGACGGTGTCCCAGGCTTCGTCGGGAAGCGAGTCGCACGCCGGCAGTCCCGAGGCGGTCGCGGTCGACGGCGCGGTCGACGGCGCGGCGCTCGACGCCGGTGCCGGGGTGGGTGAGGGGGTCGTCGATACGCAACTGCTCAACGCGAGGCAGGTCAGCAGGACAATCGGGCGCTTCATAGGCCCATATCGTTGCACACGCTACGATGAGCGCCATGGCAAGGGGCAGAATTCCGGATAGTGACATTGAGGCTATCCGTCAGCGCGCACCGCTCGACGAGATCGTGGGCGAGTATGTGCAGTTGAAGCCTGCCGGGCACGACTCGCTGAAGGGCCTGAGTCCGTTTAAGGACGAGAAGACCCCGAGTTTCCATGTTCGCCCTGCTCACGGGTATTACCACTGCTTCTCTACGGGCAAGGGCGGGGATGTGTTCTCGTTCCTGATGGAGATGGAGCAGTTGACCTTCCCGGAGGCGGTGGAGGCGGTTGCGGACCAGATTGGGTACCGCATTAATTACCAGGGTGGCTCCACGGGTGCGCGTGATGTGAAGCCGGGTACGCGCCAGCGGCTGTTGGCGGCGAATAAGGCGGCGCACGAGTTTTACCGCGAGCAGTTGGAGACGCCTGAGGCGAAGGTTGCGCGCGACTTCCTGCTCAACCGTGGGTTTTCGCGCGAGTTGATCCTGGATTTCGAGTGCGGTTACGCCCCCGACGGTTGGGATACGCTGACCAAGCATCTGCTGCGTAAGGGTTTTGAGGTCCAGGAACTCATCGACGCCGGTATTTCCTCGCAGGGCAAGCGCGGGCCAATTGATAAGTTTCGGCGTCGTTTGATTTGGCCGATTAAGGATGCTGCATCGAACACGATCGGTTTCGGCGCGCGCAAACTTTTCGACGACGACCCCATGGGCAAGTACATGAACACCTCCGACACCATGCTGTATCACAAGTCGAAGGTGCTGTTCGGCATCGATAAGGCAAAGCGCAACATTGCCACCCAGCACCAGACGGTGGTGGTGGAGGGCTACACTGACGTGATGGCCATGCATGCCGCCGGCGTGACCACCGCCGTGGCCACCTGCGGTACCGCGTTCGGCTCCGAACACATGAGCCTGATCCGCCGCCTAATGCTGGACGACAATTTCTTCCGCGGCGAACTCATCTACACCTTCGACGGCGACGAGGCCGGCCAGAAGGCTGCGATGCGCGCCTACAACACCGACACGGAGTTCGGCGGCCAGTCGTTTGTCGCCGTCGCCCCGGACGGCATGGACCCTTGTGACCTGCGCCTGGAGAAGGGCGACAGTGCTCTTCGCGACCTCGTCGCCTCCCGCATCCCCGTCTACGAGTTCGTCATCGAGTCCCTGCTGAAGAATTACTCCCTCGACTCCGCCGAAGGGCGCGTCCAAGCTTTACGACGCACCGTCCCCGTCGTCGCCTCCATCGACGACAAAGTTCTCCAACAGGAATACGCCCGCCGCCTCGCCGGCTGGGTGGGCTGGCCCAACCCCGACGAAGTGTTGGAACAGGTCCGCGCCGAGGCGAAGAAGCCGAAAAAGGAGAAGCGCCAGCGCGTCTCCCTTGCCGCCCGGCAGGCCGCCGCTGGCCCCGACTCCTCCGGCCGCCAGGCGGAGTTGCTGATCCCGCCGCGCCCCGACGACCCGATGCTGTGGCCCCAGCGTGAAGCCCTAAAGATCGCTCTGCAGCACCCGTCGAAGGCCGGCAATTACTTCGACGGCATCAACCCGGACGCCTTCACCAACGACGCCTACCAGCAGGTCCGCGAGGCCATCACCGCCGCCGGCGGCTGCGCCCGCGCTGGTGACGGTGTGGGCGCTGGTGCCGCTAGCTCCGCTGGTGCCGCTGCTGTCGCAGGGCCCGCGGGATCTAGCTCCACCGACTCTGCCCCCGACGGTGGCGCCTCCTGGATCGCTGCCGTCGCCGGTGAGATGCGCGATCTTTCCGGCCGCAACTTTGTTTCCGAACTCGCCGTCGAACCCATTCACGCCGACGACCTCGACGAATACGCCGACTCCGTCCTCTCCCGCCTGCAGGAGACCCGCGTCGGCGAGCAGATCGCCCAGCTCAAGGCGCAGCTGCAGCGCATGCGCCCCTCTGACGACGAAGAGGCCTACAACGCCCTCTTCTCTGACCTGGTTGCCCTGGAGCAGGCCCGCCGGGACCTCAACGACCGCGCCTTCCGCGGGCGTTAGCCACCACCCCTGCCGGTTGCGTCGGCCGCTGGTCTGTCCCCCGACCCGCACCGCCGCCGACGCCCCGCTTTACTTATTTCGTTTGTGTAAAACCCCGCACCTTCGCCGGCAGGTTTTTACACTCCGCGCAGGTCGCAGCTCCCGGCCCTGCAACATCTTGCATCGCCCCGAAGCGCCACTAGTAGGTCAGCCCGCCGCCGCCTGCTTCACCAACAACCGTAATTTCAATGTGAGCAGCGTCGGGGTGTGCGGTGAGCTCGGGAAAGAGTCGAAGTGCTTCTCGGAACTCGTTTCTAAGTTGCTTTACAGATCGAGCCTGGACTATGACGCCAGCGTCTTCTTCAAGTTGCCCCACCCACCAGCCGGATGAGTACTCAACGGTCGCTGTGAAACGGTTCATTGCTGCTGCACCAATCTGTTTGAGTCCCAACCCGATTAATGCACATCGTATCTCAACCAATAGGCCGAAAAGTGAGCTTAGGAGCAAACCCGAACTCATCGCGCCGCATTAAACACCCAGTACAACGGCAGTATCGACCAGCCACATTAAAACTGGGTCACGTGTCAACCCTTGGTGACATACTGAACCTCTACGCAGTATCGTCTTGGGCAGAGTTTGGTTTTTGCAGAAAGAGTGAAAAGGAGGTGGGCCGATGAACACGCCGCGTGTTTCGGTCACGCCTTCCGTTTTGCAGTGGGCCGCTCGTCGTACGGGTTTGGATGATGATGAGTTGCTCAAGCGTTTTCCAAAATTCGATTCCTGGTTAGAGGGGGACGCACAACCCACGCTGCGTCAGGCGCAGAAGCTGGCTCACCAGGCGAAGATTCCGTTCGGGAGATTGCTGCTTAAGGAGCCTTCCGGAGAGGACACTGGTGTTGCAGATTTCCGGATCGTCAGGAATTCTGCGTTGGGGTCGATGAGTCCAGATCTCCAAGAGGTTGTTCTCAAGTCGCAGCAGCGTCTGGCTTGGTACTCGGACTACGCAAAGGATGAGGGGATCGAACCCCCGGTCTTTTTCGCTTCCGCCTCGAGTTCTCAGCGCCCTCAAGACGTCGCGCTGTCCATCCGCGAGCATCTCGGGTTTGATGCAGAAGCCCCATTTCCGGGGGCGGATAAAGTGCGCGCCTTGGTTCTGTCGATGGAAGAAGCAGGGGTGTTGGTGGCGCGAAATTCGATCGTGGAGAGTTCAACGAAGCGTCGTTTGAGCGTCGATGAGTTTCGCGGGTTCACCATTGAAGACGATGGTTTCTGTCTCGTCTTCATCAACACTCGCGATGCAAAGACCGCGCAGTTGTTCAGCCTCGCGCATGAGCTTGGCCACGTTGTGCTCGGAAAACCGGGTGTCTCCGATCATACGGACGGCGTGCAGTTGGAGCGGTGGTGCAACCAGTTTGCTTCTGAGCTCATTGCTCCGGCATCTGCAGTGCAGAAGCTTTTCGACGACACCATGCCGACCAAAGACCAAGTCGAACGACTCGCCCGTCGCTTTGGTCTGAGTAGGGAAGCCATGCTCTGGCGCCTCGACGAATTGGAGCTCATTGATCAAGAGGAAGCACGCCGCGTACTGCCTTTGGTGAAGCACACTGGAGAGCGAGCGGAGAGGACCGGTGAGGGGGCACCGCCGCACCACGTGCTGGTTCGTTCCCGTGTTGGTGGAAGGTTCTTTGACACGGTTACGCAAGCGGCGGTGAACGGCCAAATATCGCAACGGGAGGCTGCGCGATACCTGGGAAGTAATTCAAGCGAGTCGTTCGCGAATCTGGTCAATGCACGCCAGGTGCGGGGCCGGGAAGCGGTGTAGCCGATGTATTTGGTGGACACTAACTTCTTGGGCACCTTGGCCAGTGTTTATCCGGATACTGTGTTTCCGTCGCTTTGGGGGAAACTTGAGGTTGCGTTGTTCTCCGACGGTGTGCACTTCCATGATGAGGTTGATAAAGAGCTTGCTGCGTGGGGTGCTCCTGAGTATGGCTGGTATCAGAAGAATGTCCGCCCAAATCAAATAATTTTCCCTGATCAAAAAGAGGTCGATTGTTACCAGGAAGTCGTGGAATGGGTGGAGTTCGGCAGACAACCGAAATACCGCGACGCTGCCGCTACGGAGTTCTTCAATGTGGCAGACTCATGGCTGGTGGCGTCGGCATATCGCTACGGCGCGACCATTGTTACTAATGAGGCGTCGGCGCCGAACAGCATAAAGAAGGTAAAGATCCCTGACGTGGCTATACAGTTCGGTGTGCCCTGTATCAGTGCACTCGAGTTCCTTCGGCGTTTAAACATCAAGATCTAAACCCAACCCCCACAAACACCAAAGCCCGGCGAGTTCGGGTTTGCCCCTAAGCTCGCCGGGCGGCATCTATACCCCCAGCGTGGGCTCGACAGGCAAACCCTGTAAAAGCCCAGCCAAGCCCCCCTAAAAACTCAGCGCTACTTTGCCTCGCGACGAGCAAACTCCCGCAACGCCCACTCAACCGCGTCCAACGGCAGGGAAGAGTCGTAGGCGTCTCGCGCAGCGGTCAAGGCGTCGAGGTACTCCTTGTATTCGTCGGCGGTCCAGTCGGCGTCCTTCGCCAGGCCAGCCAGGCGCGCGCGGTTGGAGCAAATGATCGCCGGTGCAGCAGCGCCATCCGGCGAAGCAGCAGCACCAGCAGCGTCCTGCTCACCCGCCAGGAAGTACGCCACGGCGGAGGCGTACTTCGGTGCTAGGTCGGTCGCGACTAAGGAGGCGTAGGCGTCGACAGGCGACAATCCGCCAAGCTTCCGGATCGCGCCGAGCAGCTTGGAAGCGTTGCCCTTGTTGCGCAGGAACGCCTGCATTTGCATGACCTGGTTGGACTGGCCGGCGATGTAGGCAAAGCAGGCGCCCAAAAAGTCGATGATCTGCTCGCGTGCGAAGTCGGAGGAGCGGACATCCGAGGCGAAGGAGAAGACTTCGGCGCGGGTGATGGAGGCGGTGGCGTCGTCGCGGAAGGGCGGGACGCGGCGGAGGTGGTGGGGCCAGCCGGTTTTCCAGCGGATGGGGGAGAAGGTAACGGAGTCTTGCAGTGCGTCTTGGGCGCTGGGTTTGATGGCTTCGAGTGCTTCGGCGATCTGAGTCATGCGCTCCATCATAGAGGCCTTAGACTTCCCAGCATGACTGCGACCGTGTTGCTTCTGGATGCCCGTTGGCCCGACATGATCCCGCTCAACCTTGCTGGCCAGATTCGTGGTCGTGTGGAGTTTTCGCCGGAGGTGCCGGTGTCGGTGCGTTGGGCGTTGGATGTCGTAGACGGCGACGGGCATTGGATCATCACCACGGATCCGAAGTTTGCGGAGCGTTTGCTTGACGACGACTCCACCGCCCTGATCAAAGTCCCTTCCCTCGAGGATCCTGTGCTGCAGGCTGTGGAGACGATGCGTGAGGCGCGGCGCCGGGGTGAGTGGGAGCAGGAGATGACGCACGAAAGCCTCCTGCCGTTTTTGGCGGAGGAGGCTGGTGAGGTCGCGGATGCGATTCGCGCAAAGGCACCCGACGCGGAGCTGAAGAAGGAGTTGTCGGATTTGCTCCTGCAGGTGTTGTTCCATGCGGAGATTGCCGACGAGCGGGGTGCCTTTGGGTTTGGGGATGTGGCGGGGGCGTTCGTCGATAAGATGCGCCGCCGCGCGCCGTATTTGTTCGACGGGTCAGACGGGCCTGTGGATAAGGGGACGCAGGACCGTCTGTGGGTCGAGGGGAAGGCTAGCGAATAGCCGGTAGTGCTGGGATGAGGGTGCGGATGTCCGGCAGGCCTGCCTTGGAGGACATCTGGGAGGAACCGGCGAAGAGCTGGTCGAGTGGGGTGACTGGGTCCGGCTTGACGATGCCGCACTCCAGCGCACGGTCCGCCACCGCGCCGACGGTGCTTGCGGAGACGAGGCGCAGGGCCGCGTCGTTGCCCACGGCGGTGTTGAGGTTCATGACGAGCTGGCTGCGGGTGGTGTCCTTGTTCACCATGCGGGTGGCGGTCAGGCCGGTGCGCAGGCTGTCGCAGTTGGCGGTGGCGATGTTGCCGTTGAGCAGGCGGACGAGTTCGAGGGTCTGGGCCTTGGCTGGGGTTGCGGTGCCTGCGAAGCCGGTGACGGCGATGAGGCCTGCTGCGAGTGCTGCGGTGATGCGGCGCATGGGGTGTCCTTTCGGGGAAGTTTGATAGGTCGCAAAGCATCATAACTGTTACAGCTGTGATTGTTGTGGTTTGTGTGAAAATTGTTACTTCTGGTACCGCCTAACCTCCGCACGGCGCGGTAACCGCGCCCGGTACACTTTGCGCCCATGATCACACTGCGACGCATTGCTCGCGGCTGTGGCTGCGTGGGCATTCTTGGCGCGGCCATGGCCGTTATTCTTGTCGTCGCGCTTATCGCGTGGCTGCTCTCGGCCTTCAACTTCGACACAACAGAGCCGAAGCAAAAAGCCCCGCTCACGGTCCCACCCGCAGCTGCGGAGGCGCCCCCGCGTATTAACGTCCACGCGCCCGGCAGAACCTCCGACCAACTCTTTGACTGGTCGCAAAGCATCGGCGAGGCCACGAACATCCCCGGCCAGGCCGTGCGCGCATACGCCAACGCCGCTCTGATTGCCGAGGAGGCCTGGCCCACCTGCAACCTGACATGGAACACGCTCGCCGGCATCGGTTGGGTGGAGACCCGCCACGGCACGTACGGCGGCCGTTTCGACTACTCCAAACTGGACGAGAACGGCTACCCGCAACCACCCATCATCGGCCCGCAGCTCAATGGGGACGGCTTTGCCAAGGTTCCGGACACCGACCACGGTCAGCTGGACGGCGACACGGAGTTCGACCGCGCCGTCGGCCCGATGCAGTTCATTCCGGAGTCTTGGGCGCGCTTTGGTCGCGACGCCAACGGCGATGGCACCCCGAACCCCCAGCAGATCGACGACGCCGCCTTAGGTGCTGCGAACCTCCTGTGCAATTCCGGCGGCACACCCCGCGACCTGTCTACCGAGGAGGGGTGGACCCAGGCTATCTACGCGTATAACCAGTCCAGCGACTATTTCGCCCGTGTACGCGACGCGGCGGCCAACTATGCCATGAACCAGCCTGCCCACCGGTAGGGCAACGGCTAGACTTGTTGTCGGAATTTTTCGCCAAGTCATTTTCCACGCCACTATCCACGTTAAGGAGAACTCATGGCTGACATCATGCACATCTTTGCTCGCGAGATTCTGGATTCGCGCGGTAACCCGACCGTGGAGGTGGAAGCGCTGCTGTCGGATGGCTCGCATGGCCAGGCTGCGGTGCCGTCGGGTGCGTCGACGGGTGAGCATGAGGCTCACGAGCTTCGCGATGACGACGACCGCTACGACGGCAAGGGTGTCCTCAAGGCTGTCGAGAACGTCAACGAGACCATCGCGGATGCCCTGATCGCGTTTGAGGCGGATGATCAGCGTCTGATCGACAACACGATGATCGAGCTCGACGGCACCGACAACAAGAAGAACCTGGGCGCGAACGCCTTGCTGGGTGTGTCCATGGCTGTGGCGAAGGCCGCTGCTGAGGCTGCCGAGCTGCCGCTGTTCCGCTACATCGGCGGTCCGAACGCACACACCCTTCCGGTGCCGATGATGAACATCCTCAACGGTGGTGCACACGCCGACTCTGGTGTGGACGTCCAGGAGTTCATGATCGCCCCGATCGGCGCGGAGACCTTCGCCGAGGCGCTGCGTATGGGCACTGAGGTCTACCACGCGCTGAAGTCCGTGATTAAGTCCAAGGGTCTGTCCACGGGTCTTGGCGACGAGGGCGGTTTCGCCCCGTCCGTCGACTCCACCAAGGCCGCCCTCGACCTCATCGTCGAGGCTATTGAGAAGGCGGGCTACAAGCTTGGTAGCGATGTCGCGCTCGCCCTCGACGTCGCCTCCTCCGAGTTCTACGACAACGGCACCTACAACTTCGAGGGTGGCAAGCACTCCGCCGAGGAGATGATCCAGGTGTACGCGGACCTGGTGGAGCAGTATCCGATCGTCTCCATCGAGGACCCGCTGGATGAGAACGACTGGGACGGCTACGTCACCCTGACCGAGAAGCTTGGCGACAAGATCCAGATCGTCGGCGACGACCTCTTTGTCACCAACCCGAAGCGCCTCGCCGAAGGCATTGAGAAGGGCGCCGCAAACGCTCTGCTGGTGAAGGTGAACCAGATCGGTACCCTCACCGAGACCTTCGACGCCGTCGAGTTGGCGCACCGCAACGGCTTCCGCACCATGATGTCGCACCGTTCCGGTGAGACTGAGGACACCACTATCGCGGACCTCGCCGTCGCCCTGTCCTGCGGCCAGATCAAGACCGGTGCCCCGGCTCGTTCCGAGCGTGTGGCGAAGTACAACCAGTTGCTGCGCATTGAGCAGGTGCTTGGCGACGCCGCCGTCTACGCCGGCCGCGACGCCTTCCCGCGCTTTAAGAAGTAGGCGCTAACGCCACGAGCGTCTGGCGTTCATTCGGCCCTTCCTTGCTACTGCTGCAGGGAGGGCCGTTTCTGTCATCTCTCCAACAATGACGCAGCAAAACTGACGTTTGTATCACTCAGGATGATACAAATGCATGAAATGTGTGATACAAACATCAGTCGAGGTGGTGTAGATGGATCGTGGTGACGCACTTTCGACGCTAGAAATGATCGCGTCCGATCAATGGGGGATTGTTACGACCGCGCAGGCGGCTCGCGAAGGAATCACTCGGTTGCAGTTATCCAGATTGACGCAACGCGGGGACCTCCAGCGCGCTCGCCAGGGTGTGTATCTGCTTCCGTCGCACCAGGGTGGTCCGCAGGACGGAATTCGGGCCGCGTGGCTTTCGCTTGAACCGAAGAGCTTTATTGATGAGCGTTGGGATGAACGTGCCCCCTTGGTTGTGTCACATGAATCTGCGGCACGCATTCACGGCACAGGGCGTTTGATTCCCGCGCAGTACACCTTTTCCACACCAGGTACGAAGCAGACACGGCAGGAAGGTGTTCGTATTCGTACTGGTCGCGAGATTTCTGATGCTCGGATCGTTTCTATCGACGGGCTTCCGGTGACTGATGTAACTCGAACGGTCGTGGACCTCGCCGAGGCAAAAATTGAACGCGGGTATCTAGCCGACATAGTTGCTGATGCCCTCCGAAAAGAGGGTGTGCGTATCGACGACTTGGCTACCCAACTGAATCCGTCTTCCCGTTTTTATGGGGCGACGTCAGGCAAGAATCTCGTAGCTGAACTATGTGCTGAGGCCTCCTCGGTCGAGGACATCATCGAACGCAGAAACCGTTACGTACATGGCCTCGACGGTCTGGTAGATCGACTCTCTGATGATGAAAAGCAAAAAACGATACGGGACAATTTGCTGATTCTCGCCACACTCTTGGAGTCAGTCACGGATCCTCGATCAAGTCCCCTGTAGTGGCGAAGGAGCCATTGGCCAAGGTGCGCCGGTCGTGTTTGACGGTTAGGGGAGCGGGATCGTCTGCGCGGGGCCGTGCCGAACCGCGAAAAACCTTGCACCACATCTAAACTATCTTCCTATGAAGAAACGCCCGTCCTCCGTGCCTGTCGCGAGCCGCGACGCGGAGCGTGCCCAGCGCGCTGCAGAGCGCGCGCAACGCTCCCGCACGAGGCGGGCGCGCGTGTTTCCAAAGCAAGACATGGCCAGCGTGGTCATCCTGATTAGCGTTGTCCTACTGGTGCTGCTGGCCATCGCCGCGCCGCTTCGGAATTACTACGAGGGTCGCGCCGAGATCGCCCGCGCCCAGGAATCTATCGAACGCCTGGAGGCGCGCAAGCAGGCGCTTGAAAGCGACATCGCCATGTACGAAGACGATGCCTTCATGCGCCAAGAAGCACGTCGCCGCCTAGGCGTAGTGGAAGAGGGGGAGACCGTCTGGCGCATCCTTGATCCGCGCATGTCCGCCCCCGACAACATCACCACCGCCGCCGACGAGATCCCCGACGACCGCGAGTGGTCCGAGGTGCTGTGGGATTCACTCCGCGACATCCCCGAAGCAGAGGCTCCCGAAGCCGAGGCCGATGTGCCCGAGCAAGAAGCGCCACAACCCGACGCCCCAGCAGACGCAGAACCACCAGCCGTCGAGGCTCCCGCTGAAGCGCCTGCTGAACAGTAGACGTGGCTAGCAGCGACGGTTGGTGTGGAACCGTTGGGGAGTGCGTTACGACTCGATTGAAGGCACTCCCTCGTGGCTGCTAGCCACGTTAAACGCAACTATAGCGCATTTAATACCTATCGCACGGGAAACCCGTTCGTCGATCGTGGAACAATAGCGGCATGACTCCAACCGATGCACAGTTGTCTATCGTTGCCGAGCAGCTCGGCCGCACCCCACGCGGTGTCCTCGCGATTGCTTACACCACTCCCGATAATCAGCCGGCTGTGGTGAAAACGGCGCCAAAACTTGACGACGGCACCCCGTTCCCCACCCTCTACTACCTCACCGATCCACGCCTCACCGCCGAAGCGTCACGCCTCGAGGTGGCGCAGGTGATGAAGTGGATGGAAGCCCGCCTCAACGCTGATACCGCTGAGGGCGATGCTTTACGACGCGACTACCAAGCCGCCCACGAACACTTCCTCGCAAAGCGCAACGCCATCGAGGACCTCGGCACCGACTTTTCCGGTGGCGGAATGCCGGAGCGAGTGAAGTGCCTCCACGTTCTGATTGCTTACGCGCTCGCGGAAGGTCCGGAGCGTGTCCGCTTCGGCACCGAGGCCGTTGCCCTCGCCGCAGAGCACGGCAATCTGCGCGGCACCGCGATTCCGGAGGACTGGCCGACGCTTGAGGATCTCGGCATCACTCTCGCTGAAGCAGGGGAGGATCTGGAGTGACCCGCGTCGCGGCCGTGGACTGCGGCACAAACTCCATCCGCTTGCTTATCCACGACACCGAAACCGGCGAACTATGTCGCCGCAACACCATCGTGCGCCTCGGCCAAGGTGTCGACGAGACCGGCAAGTTCGCGCCAGAAGCCATCGAACGCACACGCGTGGCGCTGGCCGATTACGTCGAGGAGATGCAGCGCGAGCACGTCACCCGCGTGCGCATGGTAGCCACGTCCGCCACCCGTGACGCCGCCAACCGCGACGACTTCTTCACAATGACCCGTGAGCTCCTCAGCCAGATCCAGCCCGGCGCGGTTGCCGAAGTGATCTCTGGCGAGGAAGAAGCAGCGCTGTCGTTTGCCGGCGCTACGGCAGACCTTGACCCGGAACGCGGGCCGTTCTGCGTGACTGACCTCGGCGGCGGATCGACCGAGTTTGTCATGCAGACCGCTGACCAATTGCACGCAGTTTCCACCCAGATGGGTTGCGTGCGCATCACCGAGCGCTTCATGCGTACAGATCCACCCACTGCAGAAGAAACCGCTGCCGCTCGGGACTACATCGCTGACCGAATTACCGAGGCTTCAAAGGCGGTGCCGTTTGCTCAGGTACGTACCTTCGTCGGCTGCGCCGGTACGTTCACAACGCTCTCCGCACTCGCTCAGGAACTCGATTCCTACGATCCGAAACGGATCCACATGTCGGAGATTTCCTTCGACCGTATCCGTGAGGTCACAGAAGACCTTCGAAACAAAACTGCAGAAGAACGCCGAATCAATCCCGTGGTGCACCCAGGGCGTGCCGACGTCATTGCAGCAGGCTCAGCCGTTGTCGAAGAACTGATTGATTTCTTCGAACACGAAGCAAGTGAGAGCCGAATTGTGGTCAGTGAGAAGGACATTCTTGACGGGATTGTCGCCGGTCTGTGAATGACCAGACACTCAATGTGCCATTTTTCGGAATTAAACTAAACTGTCGGCAACGCTGCCTCAGCACCGATATTGGTCGTGAGCCTGTGGGAGTGCCGTGAGAGGAGGAGAGCATTTTGGCCCGTATCTTGGTCTTATCCCATTACTGGGCACCCGAAAACGGCGTTCCACAACGTCGCTGGACATGGCTTACACAGGTACTTCACGAAAACGGACATTCGGTGAGTGTGGTTGCTCCTCCGCCGCATTACAACCGTGAGGTGACACTGTCGAAACGATTTGCCTCTATTGGCAAAAGGCTGGCGCTCCGGATTCGTGGGATGCATCCGGTTGAGTGGGGGCCGGCGGGTGAGCGTATTTATCGCACGACCTATCTCACAGGTGATTCCGGACTCACCGCAAAAGCAGCGAACCAGGGGTTTGTATCGCTTTCGATGTTGCGTACGCTCCGACGTCAAAAGGCGGTACTTGAGTCGAACAAGCCAGACATTATCGTTGGAACCGTTCCAGCATTGCCGACTGCAGTTGTCGCCCGGATTGGTGCGAAGATACTCGGTGTTCCGTACGTCATTGATCTGCGTGATGCGTGGCCAGACCTGCTGAACTATTCCGATGATTGGAACTCCGGAACTGGTCAATCATCGTGGCGTGAACGACTGTTTAATAAGGGACTCCGGCGTGCTGGGTTTTCAGTGGTGTCAGATGCGCTTAACAAAGCATTGGATGGGGCCGCTGGAATCATTGTCACCTCAGAGGATTTGGGAAAGCAGCTAAAGCGAGAGATTCCTAGGAGAACACGCGGTAAGCAGCCAAATGTATGTACGGTCCGAAATGTCTTTCCGCTCAAGAGTGAGACCGAAAAAACATCTGTATCTGTTGATGCCGCAGGGACTGACCGAAATCATCTGAATGTGCTTTATGCCGGCACTCTGGGGCGTGCGCAAAAGTTAGGCAATGCTTTGGAAGCAGCAGCGCTTGCTAAGAAATCAGGCGTAAACGTGCATTTAAAGCTTGTTGGGGCAGGCGCCACGAAGGCGGCATTGCAAGAGCAAGCAGCAGCTCTCGATGTAGACGTGGATATCTTGCCCCGCACCGATGCGGACGCTTTGGATGAGCACTATCAGTGGGCAGATACCGCGTTGGTTCATCTCGCGGACTGGGAACCGCTGAGACGAGCGGTGCCGTCCAAGACATACGAGTTGATGGAAGCTGGAATTCACATTTGTGCAGCAGTTGATGGTGAAACTGCACGGCTTGTCTCTGATTTGGAGGCGGGACACACAGTTGCTCCGGAGAACCCAAAAGAGTTGGCTGACCTGTGGGTTCATCTGGCACGGAACAAAAACCTGCTCGAGGTGTCCGACAGAGCAGCGAAGTGGGTAACGGAACAACGGTTGCAGTACGCCCCAGAAGTCATCGTCAACTTTTTCGATCAGATTCTGTCGCGACAAGCAACTGAATCCGGTAAATAGGCGATGGTCCGGAAAGTGTCTGCCGTGGACAAAGTGAAACAGGCCGGTTTTATGGCCAGCTTTTCACTGCGCCAAATACAGGTCGATCCCGAAAAGTTTGCTAAAGACTTTGGCCGCCGGTTCGCGTCGATTCCAGGACTTGGACACTTACTTTCAACAGCCAGTCGTAGGAGCAAAGACGCTGCAGACGCGGAAGCTTCACGCTTGTTCGAACAAGGAGAGTTCACGCAGGCATTGCGCGAGCTTCCGCGACGTCCTTGGCTGAAAAATCGGCGTTCGGCGTACGAGTTTGAAACTCATAAATTACGTCAGGTAATCGAACCCTCTGTGCCACTTCATCGCGCAGAGCGAGTCATGCACTATCTTACGAACTCTCTGCCGCATTCCGTTGCTGGCTATTCACTGCGCAGCCACGCGGTGCTTCAAGGAATGTCAGCGCACGGGATTGACGTTGAGGGGGTGACCCGCGCGGGCTATCCCAATGTGGTTGGGAAATTTGCGGCAGGAACCACTGAAATAGTGGATGACATCACATACCGCAGAATTCTTCCCAGGTGGACTCGCATTACGTCAGAACACTTCCAGCAGCAAGCAGTCAAAGAGCTTGTTTCCTATGCGCGTGACTTTGGTGCGGAGGCGCTCCACACCACGACGGGATTTGAAAATGCCTTGATTGTGAGTCGGACAGCGAAAGCTTTGTGCATTCCGTGGGTGTACGAGATGCGTGGTGCTCCAGAACAAACATGGTTGTCCAAGCGTTCCGAAGAAGAACAACGACAAGCTGAGCAATCGGAGTACTACCGACTCGCACAACAGCAAGAGCTGGAAGCTTGTAAACAAGCAGCTGCTGTGGTTGTTCTCAGCGAGGTAACCAAGCGACAGCTTGAGGATTCGGGTATCGACCCTAACAAGATTGTGGTCGTTCCTAACGGGATCGATGATCGAGCCTTTGAGGAAGGTGGCTCTCAATCGCAGCTGCGGGAAAAGTTCCATCTACCAGTCGAGAAAACAATTGTCGGAGCGATCACCTCAGTTGTTGATTACGAGGGACTCGAATACTTGATACAGGCGTTTAAATACCTCGATGAGGAATTCGTTGGCGTCGTTGTGGGCGATGGCGCAGCGTTAGCAGAGTTGCGTGTACTCGCGGATTCTCTGGGCGTTGCAGATCGAGTGAGTTTTGTAGGCAAGCAACCCGCATCGACTATTGGCCGTTGGTATCAGTGTCTTGATGTTTTTGTGGTGCCGAGGAAAGACACTCAGGTGTGTCGCAATGTGACACCGTTGAAAGCTCTCAATGCACAGGCTTTGGGCATTCCGGTAGTCGCGTCAGATTTGCCAGCACTACGGGAAGTTACCGGTGAAGTCGAGACATATGTGCAGCCGGAGAACGCTCAGCTGTTAGCGCAGGGGATCAAGCAGGCAGTGGGACGCGACGGTTTGCCTTCGATTGAGTGGGCGAAAACTCGGCAGTGGAGCCGTTTGGCAAATAAGTATAGAGAACTATATTTAGGTGCTGCATGGTAATTTCACTATGCAGTGAGAGGCGGTGTCTGGAAAAGAAACGGATAACGCTTTCATGTCCAGGCGCTTAGGAAGGATTTGTGATGAGCGAGGACGGGCTCGAGCCGGAGCACGACAACACGTCTGCAAACCTCGGTGCGGATGAATCGCAGTCCACAAACACCATCGTGGTGCAGCGATCGTCGCTTCGGAAGCTATCCGCTCGTCCACCGCTGCCTGAGTATGTGCGCCAGCTCTGGCGTCGTAGGTATTTCCTCCAAGCGGACGCAACGGCGAAAGCTTTTCGGACCCCCCGTGACTTGTGGATGGGCAAAGTTTGGCTCATTGTTTCGCCATTGATTGATTCAGTGATGTACGCGATGATCTTCGGTCTCATCGTCCGTACGAATAATGGCATCCAGAATTTCCCAGGCTATGTCGTCCTCGGTGTGACGTTTTTTCAAATTTTCCAAAAATACATTGCGGATGGAAATGACCTGGTGAAAAAACAACAGAATCTGGTCAAGTCATTCATGTTCCCCAGAGCAGCTCTGGTGTTGTCGCAGTCTCTGCGACTGTTCTACTCCACAGCGGTACCGGTTCTTGTGGCCATAGTCTTCACTTTGCTTACCCAGTGGAAAGAGCCAATCCATTGGACGATCATCTTCGTCGTGCCACTGTTTTTCCTTGCACATATTTTCGGCACGGGCATCATGTTTATTGTTGCTCGTATTACAACTTTTTATCCGGATATGGAAACCGTTTTCAGAGTGGGGCAGCGGTTTTGGTTTTACAGCTCGGGCGTGTTCTTCTCTGTGGACCGTTTCGTTGAGCAGCCAGTTCTTAGAGAAATAATGTTGGCGAACCCGGGCTACAAGTTCCTCATGGCAGCGCGTGAGTCGGTGATGTACGGCCAGTTGCCCACAATGGAGCTGTGGGGACCGATCCTTACTTGGTCGTTCGGCATGTTTGCTGTCGGGTTTGTTTTCTTCTGGCAGGCGGAGGAGCGTTATGTCACTGTCAAATGATGAGATGCACTCCACTACGCCATCTGTGGTTCTCCGTAACATTGTGATGGAGTACCCAGTGAAGTCCACGGAAAAGCGGTTTGGCTGGGACAAGGTTCGCGCGCTCGACGACATCAGTTTGGTTGCATACGAAGGACAGTCGATTGGATTCTTCGGCCACAACGGCTCTGGCAAATCGACGACAATGCGAGTCATCGCTGGGGCTGAACGTCCATCGAGTGGAGAAGTGCTAGTGAAATCCCAACCTACGCTGATGGGAGTTCGTGCAGCGCTGCAGCCGAGACTTTCCGGCGCAAAGAATGTCCGGATTGGTTGTTTGGCGATGGGTATGACACCGGAAGAAGTTGATCGTGCCTATCCCGGAATCGTGGAGCTGGCAGATATTGGTGATGCCATTGATCGTCCGATGGAAACGTATTCATCAGGTCAGAGGGCGCGTTTAGGTTTTTCTATCGGGCTTGCAACAGAGCCGGACATTCTTATTGTCGACGAGACCTTATCCACCGGAGACGCGGCGTTTGCTAAACGCGCAGAGGCACGAATGGAATCTGTGTTGACTGGTGCTGGCACAGTGCTATTGGTGTCGCATTCGGCGAAGCAACTCGAGGAAATGTGTGACCGTGGGGTGTGGATTCACGAGGGAGAAATCATCGCTGACGGTGACGTAGGCGATGTGGCTGATCGTTACCGTGAGTGGGTAAAACTTAAGGGCGAGAACAAGTTTGAGGCGGCAGAAGACCTTATCGAGGAAGTCACCTCGACCTATATCAAGCCCACCATCGTGTTTGACGACAAGTAGCGGGCGACAGTAATAGCGCGGGAGGATCTCACGTGGGGTTTGGTAAATTTCGGCCCGTTGTGAGCTACGCACACGATGTGCGCGCATGGCTCAAGCAGGTTCCTAATGCGAAGCAGTGGGTGCATCGCGGAGGCATCGATGAACCGCCGATGTTGAGCGTCATCGTCCCGTGCCATAACGCCGCGCGCTGGGTGGCAACGTTGATCCATTCCATCCAATCTCAAGGGGTTGACTCGATGGAAATCATTGTGGTTGACGATAAATCGACAGACGCCACCCGAACCATTGTGCAATCGTTGCAGCTCCTTGATCGCCGAATTCGCATCCTCGACGGAGAGGGAAGAGGTCCCGGTGCCGCGCGTAATATGGCGATTCAACAGGCACGGGGCGAGTTTCTGGCGTTTGCTGATGCTGATGATCTGGTGCTGCCGGGTGCTTATAAGGCAATGCTGCAGACGCTCGAGCAAACAGAAAGTGACTTCGTTTTCGGAGGGTACGTTCGACACAAAGGGAGTTCGGTTACGCGCCCCCAAATCGTGGAAGCGACGCATTCGCGCGACATACTAAGGGGGGACGCTTCAGATTTTCCGGATGCGTTTAACGAGCCTGTGCTGTGGAACAAGATCTTCCGCATGGAGTTTTGGCGCTCATCAGTAAGGGCGATGCCTGAGCACCTTAACTATGAGGATCAACCTCCGATCTTGCGTGCGATCGTCTCCGCATCGTCGTTCGATGTGCTTAAACGCGATGTGTACTCGTGGCGGTTGTCGGAGGAAGGAACGTCGCGGTCCAATGCAAAGGCAGATATCGACGATCTACGTGACCGCGTTGCTATAACGCGGATGATGTGGACCGAAGCAGTAGAGCGCAACGCGCCCGACGAGCTTCGTAAGTTTATGCTCGAGCGTTTTATCTCGATGGATCTGTACCTATTCGCTGTGCACCTTCCGCACAAGCATTTCGGTGATCCTTATCGCAAGTTGATGCGGTCGCTTGCTCAGGACATCAGTAGATGGCTGCAAAAGTATCCGGATGCGCTCGACCGTGTGCCGATTTATCGCCGTTCACTTTTCTGGGCCCTGGCACATGGGACTGACGCAGATGTTAACGAGGAAATTGGGCTGAGACTCGACTTGCACCAGCAGTATGCGTTCCTTGAAGGTGGGAAGATTGCTGCTGATTGCGTACCTAAGATCGCTGGTTTTCCCGCAGATCTCCTTCGCGCCCGAGCAGTGGATGTGCCTGTGTCCGCAGAAGTTCAAAGTGTGCGGTGGATTGATGAAGATACCGTTGAACTTCATATCCGAGCCAGCATGAAAGGCGTAAATTCCCAAGATGTGGAATTTCAATTCTACGGTGTCCACGATGACGCAGTCACCGAGACTGACTCAATCGACCGCCTGACGGGCGTCTCGATACTGCATGCCCGCCGCACCTCACACTCCGCGAATAATGCGGTGCTTCAAGATCCTTGGCACGACCATACAAATGATTCGTACCTGGTAGAAGTGGATCTGCGTGGACTTGAGCACCTGCGTATCGGTGTCCGTGCAGCCTGGGGCGAATTTAAATCATTTGGATTCGCGAAGTACGCAGGAGATATCGCAACAGGATTGCCTAGCCCACTAGGAAACGATCACCGATGGCTGGTGCAGCCGCAACGAGGAGTCGGTGGCATGAACTGGCGCTTGACCAAGCGCAGTATCCAGCTAGACGATTTCCTTCTCACGTCGTGGCAAGCGCGAAAAACCAGTGTGGTTGGAGAAGTTCGAACGGATTCACTACAAGACAGCACAGCGCAGTTCCGTCAACCATTTCGTCCCTTGGGATATCGAGCTCTCCTCGGTTGGGCCAGAAAAGATGCCATAGCAATTGGCGGGCGTCGGGTACACAGCGCACAACCTCTAGAGAGGCAATTCGGCACTGGACAGGGGACGATCGTACGCACCGCGACTGATGGTTCTGCGGTTATTGATCGTAAAGCGATTCGGGTAGAGGTTGATGCTGCGAGAAATGAAGGGTCCTCCCTCATCCTTGAAGGACGATGCAGCGCACCTGCTGTAAAACCGACGATTTGGCTCAGTTCCTCCAACCAGGCGGTGAAGGCAGAAACAAGTTGGGATGGTGGTAAGTTCACGGCAGCGTTTGAACTGGCAGTCTTACGTGGGAAGTCCTACTTCCTCCGCTGGTCGCTCGTACCCCAGAACCGTTTGAGCAGGGCAGCAGTAGAACCAGGGGATCTGAACGCTAATACCTTCCTTGAGGGGACTGTTCGATCTGTCCAGATCGAGCCACGCAGTAATGGGACGACCGCACTGCGAGTGCTGGCTCCGAGTGAAGTTTCCAAGGCAGCTTCGTGGGAAACCTATCGGGGCGTTCCGTCTGCGGGTGGTCCGCTGATCCATGGAGTGTTTGTTGAGTCGTTCTCAGGAAAGAACGTCTCCGATAACCCAGGTGCAATTTGCGAATACTTGCTTGAGCATCATCCCGATATTCCCGTTTGGGTGTCCGTTCGCGATGAAAATGTCGAAGTGCCCGCCGGGGCTGCGCCCGTGATCACCGGCAGTAATGATTGGTACGACAAGCTCACACGCGCAAAAGTAATTGTCGGAAATGATAATTTCCCCCTCTGGATGCGGAAACAACCTGGTCAATATTGGCTTCAAACTTGGCATGGTTGGCCGATTAAACGATTGTTGTTTGACGCACACCCGTTTTTTGTCGGCCTGACATATCGCAGGCTGATGGAACGGCAGTCTGATGATTGGGATTTGTTGTTGGCGCAGAGTGCTGAAGCAGGAGAGTTGATCGCAAATTCGGCTCACTACCGCGGGGAAATTCTTGTAGGAGAGTATCCACGCAACATTTACCTCGCGCGCGGATTGCGGAACATTGACGCAATTAAGGAATCGCTGGGGATCCCGGAAGGCAAGAAAGTCATTCTGTGGGCGCCAACCTGGAGGTACTCCAAGGATGATTTAGCATTCCCTGCAGCGCGTATTGCTCGACGTAATGATGCTGTGGTTCTTATCCGTGGTCACCACATGCGTGCGATCGCCGGTCGAGGCAAGAATGTGATCAATGTGAGTGGGTACCCACGAGTTGAAGACCTTATGGCCATCGCAGACGTCCTTATATCTGACTACTCTTCGGTCTTCTTTGACTACAAGCTCACCGGACGCCCTTCCATTGTGTACGCACCTGATTTGAAGAGATACAAAGAACAAGAGCGGGGCTTTTACGCTAATTGGCCGTATGATTCCGGAAGGCCAGTAGCGCTTACACCGCATGATCTCGAGGAAGTTCTCAGAAAAACACTCGCTACCGAGCGCAGCGAAGAAGTAGACCTAGTGGCGCTTCAGCGCAGCGTCGATTCTGCACTCAAGCAAATCGCAGAGTGGATAATCGAGCGCCTTTAACCACAGCAATGGCAAAATTACGCTTCAACGTGTGCTTCGTTTAAGCCGAAAGTTCTAACCTCACCTTGTGCCATGAACTCTGCATCAGCAAGCTGCCACGTGTGCTCCCCGCCTCTGACTTGAATGAAGTTAAAGCGATCGGCGGAATAGATATAGCGCCCCTTGCGCTCCAATGTACGAAGTAGCGCAGTGTCCTCGCCGTTAGTTCGATTCTCGAAAGGGAATGACTCAAAAGTTGCGCGGGGACCGAACAGAGTTGGGCCGGCAACAAAGTTCGTCCAGATATGCTCCCTCTCTGGATGCCGTAACACGATGGCGTTCTTGCTTTCGATGTACGCGTAGCAAGCCTGTTTGCCAACGAGATCCGCACCGCTGTACATCGCCGCGTTGCGCATATCTTCGAGGTAATGGGGGAGGTACAAGTCGTCGTCATCGAATTTGGCGATGTAGTCACCGGAGGATCGCTCGACTGCCGCATTAAGACACTCGCCAAGGGATTGCTCCTCCGATGCAGCAATGACCTGTACCTCATCGTGTGGTATCTCGTATTGGCTACAGAAACTATCAATCTGACTGTCCTGCAGATTAAAACCATGGCACACAAGAATTAGTTCTCTGCGAACATTGATTTGCCGACCGTATTGGCTAAACAAGTGATCCATGTTGTCAGGCCTGTTGGATGGCGCGATGACGGAGATCAAAGGATCTGTAGCGATAGCAGCATGCTTGATTCCAGCGGCGTTAAGTAGCTGTGCTGCACGGTGGTGATAGCAGTGCTTGTTCCAGATGGTGCGCTGTGCGCGGTGCACCATGCGTTCACGGACCTCTGGTGACTTGAGCAGGGTCAACAAATGCGCTCGGGCCTGATCCTGATTCTCAGCAACAGCAATTTGATCTGGGGAGAAGAAATTCTCAATCGCTGGACTTGGAGATGTAAGCAGCGCAGCACCATATGCGGGCAGCTCAAATACGCGACGCGAACACATCGTGGGACTGGAATCTACTGAATTTACATTCAGAAAAACCTTGTGCTCCCTATTGGCCTGAAGCATTTGGTCTGCGGAGAGACTACCCGCGATGTACTTCTGTACTCGCCTCGGAAACCGATAGCGTTTGTCAACATTTCCTAACCGCGAATAGATGGTGAATTGGTATCGGTATTTTTCAGCGATATTAGCCGCTGCGAAAAGTTGATCTTCTAGGTGCTTTTTTCGCGCAGAGTATTTGTGGTTAAAAAACGTTCCTGCGAACGCGACATCTCCCTGTTGCCAACGTTTATCTTGAACCGTCGGCCCGATAGGGGAGTTCCGCGCCGGGTTGTGAATGAGGGGCTGTGCTGCAAACGGAAGGACATTGACCGCTGCTTCAGGGGCTGCTTCCTGATAGCGGGGGACCATGTTTTCATCAGTGGTGAAAATGATGTCAAAGGCGGTCGCTGTTGCAAGAAAATCGTCGAAGTGAGGGGGATCTTCCTTGTTCCAAAATACCGTGGGGATCTGGTGCTGCTTGCACCAATCCAGGAGTTGAGCAAGGTCGGGATCCAACGAGCTGGTCTTGATTTTTCCAGCCCATGTTCCACCGTTGCCAGCGTGAGCAGATTCCACAAGTAGAAAATCGATAGATGTATTTTCTAACTGTTCGGTCCAACGCCCTGGTGCTACTTTTACGGTGTTGAACTCCCCCTGCCAACATTGATACGAAAAATCATCCAGGATAACTGCAGCAGTAGTCTCCGGGAAGTGTGGTTTTTCTAGCGAAAGTGGAGACACGGAGGGTCGGTTTAAGGAGCCTCCCCGAAGCAAGGAGTGCTTCCGGTGCGAAGCAGTGTTAGTGAGCCGGCCAACTTCATTAACAAGTTTGGCGAACACATAGTCAAAATTCCCGTTTCGGATTTGAGAGATTGCGGTTCCTGCTCTGTCTTTAATGCGGTCTACATCCAACAACATGCAGTGAAATCCCGTCTAGCTGGTGTTTAGAAATGTGTGCACGGTTTAGGGTATCGGAGCAATTCAAGATGGGGACGTTGGATGCATCTGTTATTGCGCTCGAAATCAGCCTTGGTAGTATAAATAACTCCGCTGGTACACCTATTTATATTGGTAGAATTATTCAGGATTAGATTGCAAGAGGGAATCTGAGGATAAAATGCGCCGGGTAATCACCTATGGAACTTTCGATTTACTTCACTATGGTCACATTGAGCTGCTGCAACGCGCGAAGGCGCTTGGGGACTATCTGGTTGTAGCGCTGTCTACCGATGAATTCAATGCCGTCAAGGGAAAGAAGTCCTATTTCTCGTACGATCGACGTCGCAGGATGCTCGAAGCCGTGCGCTATGTGGACCTGGTCGTACCGGAGGATCACTGGGAACAAAAAGCTCACGATGTCGAGAATCTGAAAATCGACGTTTTCGTTATGGGGGATGACTGGGCTGGAAAGTTCGACGAGGAGTTGAAAGGCAAGTGCGAAGTTATTTACCTACCTCGGACGCCAGACATTTCCACCACGCAGATTAAGAACGAGCTGAATAAGCGCGATTAAGCCGCTTGATGGTTTTACGGCTGAATCGTTATTAGCAGTTTGGCCAACAGGGCCTGACGCACGTTTCAAACTGCAAAAGCGAAAACTACTCGTTATTTAAGATTCCTCGAGTGTCGATGACGCACTTGTGCTGAGCCAGAAGGTGCAACTCCTGTTTGAATAGACTGTGGTCCACGAGGACCACAGCGATGTCCGCCCCGGTTAGTCCCTTGTGGAGGGTTGTCTGTGTAACATTGGGAAACTCGGAGAAAGGCTCTGGGAGGCTTTCGAGGTTCGGTTCAACAATAGAGATATTGGCCTCGGTATAAGTGCGGGCTACAGTTTCTGCGATATATAGGGCTGGGGACTCGCGAATATCATCGATATCGGGTTTGAAAGTTATCCCGAGAATGCAGATGTCGAGCTTGTCTGAATTTGATTGAACTACGCTGACCTTTTTTGAGATCTTGTCGAGAACGCGCTGGGGTTTAGAGTCGTTCACTTCGCGGCTGGTCTTAATTAGTCTTGCGGAATCTGTAGCGGCATCCACGATGAACCAAGGATCGACTGCGATGCAGTGACCGCCGACCCCCGGCCCAGGTTGAAGGATGTTAACTCTGGGGTGGCGGTTCGCAAGAGAAATCAGCTCCCAAACATCGATGTTGAGGTCATCGCAGATGAGTGAAAGTTCATTTGCAAAGGCGATGTTTACATCTCTGAAAGAGTTTTCTGCTAGTTTCGCCATCTCGGCGGTGCGAGAGTCAGTGATTAGAACTTCGCCGGTGCAAAAATTCTTGTAAAGCCTTTTGGTCCGCTCGGCAGATTCGGTAGTCACGCCTCCCACTATCCGGTCATTGGTAGTCATTTCGGACATTATTTTGCCTGGTAGTACTCTTTCCGGAGCGTGAGCAACGTAAAGGCTATTTAGCTGGTTTGGTGTAAGGGTCAGGTCTGGACGGCTTTTAAGAATGTGATTAGTAATATCTTCAGTAAGGCCTGGCGGGCAAGTGGATTCTAAAACGACGAGGTCCCCGCCTTTGAGAAGTGGCGCTAGTGTCGCAGCTGCAGTAAAAACAAAGGAGACGTCTGGTTTCTGGTCCGGCTGCAAAGGCGTCGGAACGGCAACGATGTAGGATTTTGCTGGCTCAATGATGGTTCCGGTTTTCAAATTTCCAGCGCCTACCGCGGAGGCCAGTAGAGACTCAAAACCAGGTTCGACGAAGGGAGCTTCACCCCGTTGTACGGAATCGGCCAATGACGAATTGATGTCATAACCGTAGACTCTGAGGCCGGATGCAGCAAAGAAAGTCGCAGTTGGCAAGCCGATGTAGCCGAGCCCAATCACTGTGACATCGTAGGGCTGGCTGGGTTGTGGAGTCATGAAAATCCTTTAATGGTGAGCGTTTAGATAACGTCACGGAGCTTACCGTTTGAGCAAAATATGCTCTGGACACCTATGCGGAAGGATTGAATTCTGAAATAGGGGCCTCGATCGGAAGATTGAAAAGTTTGGCGAGTACTTGGACGGTTCGTTCGGCGGCTCGTCCATCGCCGTATGGGTTGGATGCCTTCTTCATTGCTGTGTAGGAAGCGCGATCTTCGAGCAGTTCAATAGTGGCATTTGTAATTGCTTCCGGGCGCGGGCCAATTAGTCGAACGGCACCGGAAGCAATGGCTTCAGGACGTTCGGTTGTCTCTCGGATTAGTAATGCCGGAACGCCAAGGGACGGTGCTTCCTCCTGAATTCCCCCTGAGTCAGTGATGATGAGGTCGGAGTGCTTCATCAAATGAATGAACTGGTCATAGGGGAGAGGGCCGGTGACAATTACGTTCGGCATCGAAGCAATACCAGGTAGAAGTCTCTTTTCTACCTTAGGGTTCATATGCATCGGCACGTAAAAGGCGACATCTCTATATTTTCTCGCTAAGGAAGCCAATGCTAGTCCGATATCGGCAAGTGTGTTCAGATTCTCGCGTCGGTGGGACGTAAAGATGATATGTCGTTCATAGGTATTGAGAGCGTTGGTAATTCCAGGATTGGAAAAAGTAGTTCGGCCTTTCGCGGTCGCCTGAAGCGCGTCGATAACAGTGTTACCGGTTACGGTTACAGCACTTTCTTGAATGCCCTCTTTGAGAAGGTTCTCTTTTGCCTGACGCGTCGGCGTCAGGTGGCATGTCGCAATCGCGGAGATAATCTTCCGGTTGGCTTCTTCCGGAAAAGGCGAGCTGAGATTATAAGAGCGAAGACCAGCTTCGAGGTGGACGATTTTTGCCCTCCGATTAAAACCGGCGAGCGCTGCCGACGCAGCGGTCGATGTATCGCCTTGGACGAGGACAGCATCTGGCCTGTTTTCCTTTAAGACGTGATCCAGTCCTTTAAGGGAACGCGACAGAATCCGGTTTAGAGGCTGACGCTTATGCATCAATGCTAAATCGATATCGGGCTTAAAACCGAAAATTTTTGTAACCTGGTTGACCATTTCGCGGTGCTGCCCCGTGGAAACGATCAGGGTTTCAAAGCGGGAGTCGGCTCGCAGTCGCTGGATGACAGGTGCGAGCTTGATGGCTTCCGGCCTCGTGCCATAAGTGACCATGATCTTTCTGGTGGTGACCAAGGGATTTCCTTTTAAACTTGAGACTGAATATTGCTCACACTGACTTCAAATAACGACATATTAGCAATTTTGACGCTCCGCCGGGAATACCACTGGAATAGAACAAGAGCCTGCAAAATTAATTTAGTTAAGTTAAGCGGCTATAGTTAAAAGTGGCGTCTTCGCTCGAGGGGCTATAGCTCAGTCGGTTAGAGCCGCGGACTCATAATCCGCTGGTCGCGGGTTCGAGCCCCGCTGGCCCCACCAGAACACTTGTCCGGAATTGGAATGTTTGCGCAGGCAATAACTTTGTGAATCTGAGCGGGTGAGCCGTTCCTGTGTCAACGAATTCGTCTTCAGCCACGTTCACCGATGCTCGTGCGATGATTGGCCACGGCAAAATTGTGGTCTTGTAATTAGAATCAAAGGTTCTGGATATCTTTGTACTGTTAGATTGCCCGCAGTAGTGGAATCGAAACTCGCAAGGAGGTTTCAATTGCGGTTCGGAAACCCCGCGTAGCAATCGCCCTTATTTGATTACTTAATGGTTGGGCGGGATTCTGGCCACTTACCACCTTCGAATATGTTCGAAAATGAATTGGATATGTGACCGATGTCTAGCGCCTGAATCCCACGTTGGGCAAATTCGAAAGCAAGAATGGTCGCGGCGGGCCCCAAAGAAAGGATTATGAGAGAGTTCTCCCCTAAATTTTTCTGTTCTACAGTATCAAGAATTTGATCGAGATTCTCGAATGCATCAGTAGCGGTAGATTCAAGGTACTCAATTGACCTTGCACAGTCGAATAGTGCTGGAACTGTTTTTGAACCGGCTTCCTTTACCAGCGACGATCAGGATATCCCTGTCGTTCCAGATATTCCTCCAAAGGTCGACTCCCTGATCTCCTTCGGATTCGAAAAAGATGGGCCTACTGACATGGGAATCGGCTAGAGTTTCGTGATTCTCGAAAAGCGCTTTACACTCAAGCCAGTGTTCGCCCCAAAAACCTGACCAGAAACGGTCATCAAAAATATGGGTCAAGTCCCGTGTAGTGGTGTAGCCGTTTGTG
>NZ_KV826392.1:0-343 GCF_001835905.1 Corynebacterium sp. HMSC034E11 | reverse complement strand
GATGCCAACGCGCGTTGCTTACTATTGGCAAACCGCTGGGTGCGATACAGGTTGACTGCACCCTCGTGCGGGTGAAACGCTGCGACTTCCAGCTCGTCGCCGAATTGCTGCGCGAGAAATTCCGCACCTGTCATCGTCGTGCCATCGGTTAGCGTGAGCGTGACCTCGTCACCGGCACCGGATTGGATCCGCGTCCATTCGGGAAGCGGCACCATAACAATCGGCCGTGGTACTGCATGCGGCACCCCACCACCGTCGCCATCACCACGCAACAGCCCCATAAGCGCATCAGCCATCTGGCCGGCTGGTGGCAGTTCCGTATCGATCAACCCACGCAGCGTGT
>NZ_KV826391.1:0-218 GCF_001835905.1 Corynebacterium sp. HMSC034E11 | reverse complement strand
GGGTTAAGTAGCAAAATGTGTGTCCGGTCGGCGTGTCGTCGGTCGGACACTTTTTGTGCTATTTCATGGGGCCTTTTCTGATTCGTATCGAGTGGTTGTATTCGGTTGGGATAGCGTTGTCGTAGAAGGCTGGTCGTCCTGTTTCTTGGTCGGCTTTGTTGTGGTCTTCTTCGGCAAGATCGTTGACTTTGGCGAGTTGGTCTTGTCCGAAATTGCAC
>NZ_KV826390.1:0-452 GCF_001835905.1 Corynebacterium sp. HMSC034E11 | reverse complement strand
CAAGCGTTACACCACACTAAGGGACGCAACCTTCGGCGAATCATTCGCTCCTCAGCAACTACTCACGAACACTAGCCAGGCACATCGCAATGATCTGCCTGAAATTCGCAACTGGGACCGGAGCCGTTTTCGTTGATTTTGACGTGGCACCATCGAACTACGGTGTCGTCAAAAACAATTATGAATGAGCGTAGACAAAACCCTGCACTACCGGGGTACGCGGAACACCGGTAACAACGATACAGACTCTCAGTACCAACTACCCCGAATCGGCACCACCTAGACATGATCACCGGGTTGCAGGTCCTCAGACCGCTTGATCTGGAGCAACTGCGCCAGCTGTTCTCAGCAGCGCAGATGAATCGAACTTAGCAGAACACGGGTTGTGGGTACGATCTGAATCGAAGAAGCACTGGCGCGTGTGTTTTGTCAAGTTGTTTTAGGCCGTTTCG
>NZ_KV826389.1:21803-28706 GCF_001835905.1 Corynebacterium sp. HMSC034E11 | reverse complement strand
CCGAACTGGACCACCTACATCAGATCAGACACACACACGAGGCATGCCTTTCACAGACCCCTTTGGGCGTCCGTAGTAGTACCGCATCGTCTTCGAGCGTGACGTCGTGCCGATCGTCGTAGACGACTGGCCAGCCGCCGACATCCCCAACCGGCTATTGACCACCTGGTTGATATCAGCCCCGGCGCGAATCGCTGCGGCACCAGACTTGGTAAAGACCTTGTCTTGATCTGCCGCATTCAACGAGTCCCAGTAGGCCTGAACGTCGAAACCAGGCCCCTCGAAGCGGATGGAGCCGTCATCCGGGACTGCAACCTGTGTGCAATCGCACCCCGGATGCCGCAGAAACGGTTTGTCCCAATAGCCACGCTTGCCTGCCAGAATCGCGCATCGCGCGCAACATGGCGGGTTCGACATACGAACGTAGAGCGTCTTGGGCCGCATCAGGCCGGCAACTGCTTTCGCCATTCGCTGGGTATCGATCAACGCGGTTTGGGTAATCGTCGCCAAGAGCATTCCACCGGCTTCCCATGCTTGGCGATATTCCTGTGGCGTCGGCTCCTCATACAGCGCCAGGCGCTCACGAACACGCTTGGCTACCGCGCGCGGAATGATCTCCAGCGGATCCCCATCCGGCATGTACCCGGCAAACGCGTCGGAGTTGAGCATGCCGATCGGGCTATCTTGCCAGCCGTTGGCCATCAGTTCCAGGTTCATCGTCTTGTCCACCAGGGCGGCGTTTTCCGCCTGTGCCCTCGCGATCAACTGAACCACCTGGTCGCCAAACTCACGTTCCCACACGTCGATATCCATCGGGGAAGCTCGAGGCATCAAATCAATGCGCAACTTGCGCAGCGTATGCCGCACAATCTTGGAACGCTCAATAGCCTCCTCCCGCATTTCTGGCGGCAACGCCCGAAATGCATTGCTGATGCCGCGTCAGTTGCTTGGCGGGAAGATTACGCCAGAGACCACGCTTGCTGAATATACGAATCTGAAAGCGCA
Source organism: Corynebacterium sp. HMSC034E11 (assembly GCF_001835905.1). NCBI lineage: Bacteria > Bacillati > Actinomycetota > Actinomycetes > Mycobacteriales > Corynebacteriaceae > Corynebacterium > Corynebacterium sp. HMSC034E11. The sequence continues at coordinate 27,701 of NZ_KV826389.1, read as the reverse complement.
GTGGGGTTGCTCAATCCAGGCGATTGTGCGGCGCGCGCATGAACTCGACCTGATCGATTACAAGCGTTATCGCAGTCTGCGTATGCAGATCTCCGGGCGTGGTTGGCGGGTCAATGAGCCCGGCGACGTGTTGCTTGAAAACACGTTCGTCGAACCGGTTGATCTGACCCATCTTGCTCCTTCTGCCCATGAGGAGGCGGTGCACCCGCACATTGCCAGTGTGACCCAACTGCCGACTACTCGGCCAAAGTAAGGCGCACTGATGTCTTCGAAGCACGTTGCTTTGCTTGATATGGCCACCGCTATGAATGTGTGGGGCGACGTGGACGACGTGGGGTGGCTTTCCTCGCCCGCCAAGGGGGGATGGTTCCCACAGCACAACCTGATTCTGCTCGCTCCGGGTCTGCACCCGGTCGAGGAACTGTGCGCCCTCGCCCACGAACTCGCCACGCTTCTCTCGGCCATACGACTCACGAGAATGGGTGGTTTGCACAGCACCAGGAGCGAGCCGCCGATAGGTGGGCGGCACGTATGCTTATCTCCTCTGTCGAATACGAACTTGCGGAAGGTCTCTATGGGCCCAGCCCAAACCTAATAACGCGAGAGCTCGGCGTGACCACGCACATCCTTGCCACCTGGCAGGACCTCTACGAAAGGACACACGACTGATATGACCCATCCAGACGAAGTAGTCATCTACAACACCGACGACGGAAAGGCACAGGTGCGCCTCCAGGTAGTCGAACACGACGCGTGGCTTACCCAAAAACAGATGGCGCAACTCTTCGACGTCACTACCGCAGCCATCTCCCACCACATCAAAGAAGTCACGCTGTCGAGAGAAATTGGCGAAGAGTCTACTTTCAAACAACTTTTGAAAGTACCTGGTCAAAGCCGGTCGGTAAATCACTACAACCTCGACATGATTATCGCCGTCGGGTACCGCGTGCGCGGTCCACGCGGAAGCCAATTCCGCACATGGGCAACCCAAGTGCTCCGTGAATACCTAGTTAAAGGTTTCGCACTCGATGATCAGCGCCTTAAAAACGACAACCACGACACTTACTTCGACGAACTACTAGAGCGGATCCGCGAAATCCGCCTGTCAGAACGCCAATTCTTCCGCAAGATTTGTGACGTCATCGCCGCCTCCAGTAGCGACTACAACCCCAAGCGCACGGACGTACAACAGTTCTTCGCCTCGATACAGAACAAACTGCACTTTGCAGTACACGGCAAGACCGCTGCCGAGCTCATAATCGCGCGCGCCGACGCTGCTAAGGACAACATGGGCCTGACTAACTGGGACAGTGTCAACGGGCCGAAAACCAAGGATGTCATCGTCGCTAAGAACTACCTCACCGACGACGAACTGCGAGAGATGGCACGACTGACCACGATGTACCTCGACTATGCCGAAGACCGCGCTGATAAACGTCAAGGAATGCTGCTGAGCGACTGGAAAGATCTCACCGACAAATGGCTTGTATTCAACGAACGCGAGGTCCTAACAGGGGCCGGTAGCCGCAGCCACAAACAAGCCACCGACTACGCAATGGAGCAATGGGAAGCCCACAAGCGGACTCTCGACGCCAAAGTAGACGCGAAAGACATGGCCGCACTAGAGGCAGCCGTTCGAGACATGAAGAACAAATAAATGCACCCCGCGGGGCCCGGCAGCCCAGTGAAAACCGCCCCAAATAGGCACGAAGCGCCACCTCGGACCTAACGGGCAACCGCTTTGACAACGTCAGCTGGAATAACGCCGTCTATTCGACGTACTCCATCGAGGTCCTGATCCTCCTACCGGTATTACGCCAGGCTCGCCGAACGAATTGGCCCGGCTTCGGAGGCTTCTGGATGTAGATCTTCTCTCCGTGGCTCGTGGTCGCGATGACTTCCTTTTCGCCTTCCTGCCACACGGACTCCCCTGACGTCACAGCTAACCTCCTTGCTTATGTCCACCACTGTATCCGCGCTTATGGCACTACGCGGTCTGTTCGTCTGTCTTGCGCTGTTTGCGTTTCTCCTCCAGGTCGGCGACGCCGTCGGGTCCGATGTAGCGGGCGCGCCAGCGTCCGGAGGGGAGTTGGGAGACCGTGCCGAACTGTCGTTTCGTTGAGCGGCGGAGTGCCATGTTCTCGTCCGTTTTCGTGGTCTAAACGTGGTCTACGGAATGAACGGCATTGTACTTTGGTGCACCTTCCTGCACTTTCATTTATTGCCACTACCAGCACAAATAAGAAGAACCCCCCAGGCCCGTAAGGGTCTGGGGGTTCGCACTCGGTGGAGCCGCCGGGAATTGAACCCGGGTCCTTCACCACCGCACCAGGGCTTCTCCGTGCGCAGTTCGCACAGAATCTCTGCTCGGCCCTCCGGATCAGGCGAACATGTCCGAATGACGGGCCCAGTCAGTGAAAAATGTCCCTCCCGAGGCCCCACTGACAGGGCCGGAAGGCAAGTCCCCTAAGTCGACGCCAGGTACCGGGTCGGGGACATCCCCGGCCTGACGGACACGCAGGTCGCTGAACCTTTCTAATTAGGCAGCGAGGGCGTAGTCACGCTGAGAGTTCTTCTCTGCGTTTATTAGTTACAGCGACGCTTTCGGTGGTCTCCTGCCTGCACCGGCACGCTTCCCCTGGCTAAGTGATGAAGTCGAAACCAAATCGACCCCTTCAACTACGAAGAAACGTAGGAGAAGAAACGTTACCCCACGCGGCGCCGGAGCACAAGGAGCCGAGCGCACCGGAGCCCAAGGGGCCGAGCGCACCGGAGCCCAAGGAGCCGAGCGCGCCGGAGCACAAGGGGCTGGGCGCGCCGGAGCCTGAGCAACGCCCGCAAGCCCGCCCCAGCCGGCAAGCCCTGCCCCAGCCGGCAACCTACTCCGTGAAGGCTGGCCGGACGCGGAGGAATTCGATGACGGCGTCGGGGCCGGCGTCGACAGCTAGGCGGGCCGCCTTGGCTACTTCGGTGGCGGCCATCTTGGGCAGGCCGTCGTCGCCGGAGAGCATGTCGGTGTCGGTGCGGCCCGGGTGCAGCGAGGTCACGCGCACCTTGCCGGCTTCCTCCTGTGCGAGCGAATCGGTAAAGCCGCGCAGCGCGAACTTGGAGGCGCAGTAGGCGGAGTTGTTGGCGATGCCGTGGTAGCCGGCGCCGGAGTTGATGGTGATGATCAGGCCGTTGGATCGTCGTAAAGCAGGAAGCAGCGCGCGAGTCAGGGTCACGGGCGCGTGGAGGTTGACTTCCATCATGTTGCGCCAGGATGCGTCCGTGAGCTCCGAAAGAGAGCCGTTTTCCATCACGCCGGCGGCCAGCACGAGGACGTCGAGTTCGTCGATCTCAGCGGCGGCGCGCTCAATAGCTGCGGTGTCCGTCAGGTCCACCTCGAACGGCTCCGCGCTCGGCAGCGCCGAAACAATCTCGGACGCGTCCTGTGACGCGCCCGCGTAAATGTGGTGGTCCTTGCCAAGTTCTTCAGCAATCGCGCGACCGATGCCGCGGGACGCTCCAGTAATCAGTGCCTTTTTCATAGGCCCCCACCGTACTGAAAACGCTACGCCTTGATGCCCTTCAACTTGCGGCCCAGCTCACGGGTGATTTCGCGGTCCTCGGTGCGTCGCTTGATGGCGCGGCGCTTGTCGTAGTCCTGCTTACCCTGGCCGAGGCCCAACTCGACCTTGGCGCGGCCGTCCTTGAGGTAGAGCGACAGCGGGATCAGGGTGCGGTTGCCGTCGCGGACTTTGCCTTCCAGCGAGTCGATCTCGCGGCGGTGCAGCAGCAGTTTGCGGGTGCGGCGCGGCGGGTGGTTGGTCCAGTGCCCCTTGGAGTATTCGGGGATGTGCATGTTGCGCAGCCAGACTTCACCGTTGTCGATGGTGGCAAACGCCTCGACGAGCGACACCTTGCCCTCGCGCAGCGCCTTGATTTCGGTGCCTTGCAGGACGATGCCGCATTCCCAGGTGTCCAAGATGGTGTAGTCATGGCGAGCTTTCCGGTTGGTCGCTAGGACGCCGGTGTTGGAAAGCTTCTGCTTTTTGTTCTTCTTGGACATAGGCGCTCGAGTGTACTACTTCCGCACGTAGGAGCGAAGTGCCACCTGGGCTGCGAGGCCGCCGAGCACCATGGCGACAAGCCCGGTCAGTGGCATGACGGCCCACACTGCGGAGTCGGGGACGCGGGCGATGAGTTGGGATGCGTAGAGGTCGCCGAGCAGCGGGTCCACTAGGAACTGCTTGCCGGCCCACACGCCGAAGGTGGCCAGCACCGCGCCGAGCAGTACGGAGATCACGGCCTCGAGCACGAACGGGGCCTGGGTGTACCAGCGCGAGGCGCCGACCATGCGCATGATGCCGATTTGTTCGCGGCGGTTGAACGCAGCCAACTGCACCATGTTCGCGATCAGAAACACTGCGGCCAGCGCCTGTGCGGCGGCGATGACGAAGGCGGCGTTGCGGAACGTGTTCAGCGTGCCGGCGGCGGAGCGTACGGTGTCGGCTTGGTCTGAAATGACGGTGACCTGCGGCAGCTCACGGATCGCGTCGAGCGGCGCCGTGTCCGTGGGGTCCTTCAGGCGCACGTGCAGTGCGGCCGGCAGCGCATCCGGGGTGGTCTCACGCACGAGTTCCGGCTCGGCGTCCTGGAACAGTTCCACGAACCGCTCGTAGGACTGCTCGCGGGAGCGGAAGGTGACTTGCTCGACGCGGTCGTCGCCCTGCAGGGTGTCGCGTACCTGTTTGCAGGCGTCGGTGGAGCAGTCCTTGTCGCCCGCGGAGATGTCCTCGTCCAACTCGACCATCACTTCGACGCGGTCGAGGTAGAGCTTCTTCGTATCTGCGGTGGCCTGCGAGATCAAAATGCCCGTGCCGACGAGCGCGAGTGAGAGCGCCGTGGTGATCACCAGCGCGATGGTCATGGTCAGGTTGCGGCCGAGGCCTTTGAAGCCTTCGCGGAAGATGAAATTCCAGTTCATGGTCACTTCCTCACATCCCCGTAGACGCCGTTTTGTTCGTCGCGCACGACCTTGCCCAGTTGCAGTTCGATGACGCGTTTGCGCATGTCATCCACCGCACGCGCGTTGTGTGTGGACATGACCACGGTGGTTCCCATGCGGTTAATACGCGCAAGCAACGCCATGATTTCGTCGGCGGTGCCGGGGTCGAGGTTGCCCGTGGGCTCGTCGCAAAGCATGAGCTTTGGCTTATCGACGAACGCACGCGCAATCGCAACACGCTGCTGCTCACCACCTGACAACTCGCGCGGCATACGATTCGCCTTCGCGCCGAGGCCGACAAGTTCGAGCGCCTCCGGCACGAGTTTGGCAATGCGGTCCTTCGGTTTGCCGATGACCTCAAGCGCGAACGCCACATTGTCGTACACGTTGAGGTTGGGCAGCAGGCGGAAGTCCTGGAACACGTAGCCGATGGACTGGCGCAGTTTGTTGATCTGCTTGCCGGACAGTGCGTTGACGTGGAAGTCGCCGAAGTAGATGTCGCCGGAGGTGACGTTTTCCTCGCGGATCATCAACTGCAAAAACGACGATTTGCCGGAGCCGGACGCGCCGATCAGGAAGACGAACTCGCCGTCTGGGATCTCCAGGGTGACGTCGTTGAGTGCGGGGCGCGTGGACGTCGGATACGTCTTGGTCACATGGTCGAATCGGATCACGCGACACACCTTACCCGTTACTGGTGTGACTCTTGTTGCTGCTGTGCCATGCGCCAGCGGATGCCAGCCTCCAGGAAGCCGTCGATGTCGCCGTCGAGAACCTTCTGCGGGTCGCCCACCTCATAGTCGGTGCGCAGGTCCTTCACCATCTGATACGGGTGCAGGACATAGGAGCGCATCTGGTTGCCCCAGCTGGCGTTACCACCCGCGCCGAGGGCGTCCATCTCCGCCTTT
>NZ_KV826389.1:0-21703 GCF_001835905.1 Corynebacterium sp. HMSC034E11 | reverse complement strand
TTTCCTCCTGGCGCTTCTTCTCCAGAAGCTTGGACTGCAGCACGTTGAGCGCCGACGCCTTGTTCTGAATCTGGGACTTCTCGTTCTGGCAGGTCACCACGATGCCGGTCGGAATGTGGGTGATGCGCACCGCGGAGTCGGTGGTGTTCACGCTCTGTCCGCCCGGGCCAGAGGAACGGTAGACGTCCACGCGGATGTCCGAATCCGGGATGTCGATGTGGTCGGTGTGCTCCACGACGGGCAGCACCTCCACCTCTGCGAACGAAGTCTGGCGACGACCCTGGTTATCAAACGGAGAGATACGCACCAGGCGGTGCGCGCCCTGCTCCACCGACAACTGGCCGTAGAGGTAATCGCCGTGCACAACAAACGTGGCGGACTTAATGCCGGCCTCCTCGGCGTAAGAGATGTCGTACACATCCACCTTGTGGCCAGCCTTTTCCGCCCAACGCACGTACATGCGCATGAGCATCTCCGCCCAGTCCGCCGCGTCCACGCCACCGGCGCCAGAGCGGATGTTGACCACGGCCTCGCGCTCGTCGTATTCGCCGGAGAGCATGGTCTGCACCTCAAGCGAATCGATTTGCGCTGCCACGTCCGCCAACTCGTCGTCGGCCATCGAGGGGTCGCCTTCTTCTTCGGCGAGTTCGTACATGACCGGCAGGTCGTCGATACGCGAGCGCAACGACGTGACCTTCTTCAACCGCGACTGCACATTGGAAAGCTCAGTGGTCACCTGCTGTGCGTGCGCCGGATCGTCCCACAGAGACGGGTCGCCGGCTTGGGCCTCGAGTTCGCGGGCGCGCTCGCGGAGCACGTCGAGGTCCATCACCTTCTCGATAGTGGAAAGTGTGGACGAAAGATCCTGAATCCGCGCTTGAGTCTCGGGCTGCATAACCGGGAAGTCTAGCGAACTGCCTGACACAACCTCCACGACGGGATAGAGTGTGCTGCGACCCCACACGGGCGCCCGAGGCATCGGGCTGAGATCGCGCTACGCCTGCGCGAGCACCGTTCGAACCTGTCTGGTTAGCACCAGCGAAGGAAGTAAGGAGAAGGTCGTGCCCCAAACGCATGCCGATATTTATGCCCAGGAAATCCACCCCAAGCACGCATACGCGCCGATTCTGAAGGACGGGCTGGAGGTTCCAGAAACCGCCATCCACCTGGACGACTCCCCTACCGGCCCCAACGAGCCGTTCAAGATCTACCGCACCCGCGGACCGTGGGCCGAGCCGGAAGTTGGCCTGCCGAATCTGCGCGGCGAGTGGATCACCGCCCGCGGCGACGTGGAGGAATACTTCGGCCGCGAGCGCAATTTGCTTGACGACGGCCGCGCTGCCGTCCGCCGCGGCTCCGCCAGCGAAGAGTGGCGTGGTGTCTCCCGCAAACCGTTGCGCGCCAAGCCGGGCAAGCGTGTCACCCAGATGGCCTACGCCCGCCGCGGCGAAATCACCCGCGAGATGGAGTTCGTGGCGCTGCGTGAACACTGCGACGTGGAGAAGGTCCGCGCGGAGGTTGCCGCTGGGCGCGCGATCATCCCGAACAACGTCAACCACCCGGAAAGCGAGCCGATGATCATCGGCAACGCATTTTTGACCAAGATCAACGCCAACATCGGTAACTCCGCTGTGACCTCCTCCATCCGCGAAGAGGTGGAGAAACTGCGCTGGGCCACCCGCTGGGGCGCCGACACCGTCATGGACTTATCCACCGGCAACGACATCCACGCCACCCGCGAGTGGATCCTGCGCAACTCCCCCGTGCCCATCGGCACCGTGCCCATCTACCAGGCTCTAGAGAAGGTCGATGGCATCGCCGAGGACCTGACCTGGGAGATCTTCCGCGACACCGTCATCGAGCAGTGCGAGCAAGGCGTGGACTACATGACCGTCCACGCCGGCGTTCGCCTCCCCTTCGTGCCGCTGACCTCCAAGCGCGTCACCGGCATCGTCTCCCGCGGTGGCTCCATCATGGCCGGCTGGTGCCTCGCCCACCACAAGGAATCCTTCCTGTACGAAAACTTCGACGAGCTCTGTGAGATCTTCTCCCAATACGACGTCGCATTCTCGCTTGGCGACGGCCTCCGCCCCGGCTCCGTCGCCGACGCCAACGACGCCGCCCAATTCGCCGAACTCAAAACCATCGGCGAACTCTGCCGCCGCGCCTGGGACTTTGACGTCCAGGTCATGATCGAAGGCCCAGGCCACGTGCCCCTCAACATGATCCAGGTGAACAACGAGAAAGAACAAGAGTGGTGTGGCGGCGCGCCGTTCTACACCCTTGGCCCCCTGGTCACCGATATCGCCCCTGGCTACGACCACATCACGTCCGCCATCGGCGCTGCCAACATCGCCGCCGGCGGCACCGCCATGCTCTGCTACGTCACCCCGAAAGAACACCTGGGACTTCCCAACCGCGACGACGTGAAAACTGGCGTGATCACCTACAAACTCGCCGCCCACGCCGCCGACGTAGCCAAGGGTCACCCCGGCGCGCGCGACTGGGACGACGCCATGAGCAAGGCACGCTTCGAGTTCCGCTGGCACGACCAGTTCGCCCTCTCCCTCGACCCCGACACCGCGCAGGCCTACCACGACGAAACCCTGCCCGCCGAGCCCGCGAAGACCGCCCACTTCTGCTCCATGTGCGGACCAAAGTTCTGCTCGATGCGCATCAGCCAGGACATTCGCGACGAGTTCGCCGACCAAATCGCAGACCTCGGCATGCCGTCATTCGACTTCTCGGGCGGTGCTGGCGGCGCTGGCGGTGCTGGCGGTGCAGGCCCCGACGCCAAGGCCGGCGAGCGCGAGATGGCTCAGGAGTTCCGCGACTTAGGCTCCAACGTCTACCTCCCCGAGACCCGCGAGGGTGCGCCGACTGCGCCATAATGGCGGCGTGACTGAAGCATTTATCAACGCACACCGTTCCTCCTCCGACGCCGAACTGGCCGCCGCGCTTGTCCAACACGCCGGCGGCCTTGCCCTTCGCATGCGCGCCGAGGGCCTGGGCACGGAGTTCAAAACCTCCGTGTCTGACGTGGTCACGGAGGCGGATCGTGCCGCGGAGCGTTTCGTCGCCAGCGCGCTCGAGGCGCTTCGCCCCAACGACGGCGTCATCGGCGAGGAGGGCGCCAACCGCCCCTCCCGCACCGGCCGCACTTGGGTGATCGACCCCGTCGATGGCACCTACAACTTCTCGCAAGGCTCCGACTACTTCTGTTCGGCGCTCGCTCTTATCGACGACTCCACGTCCCCCACCCCAACCATCTCCGCCATCCACCGCCCTGCACTGGACACGACCTGGGTCGCCGCCGACGGCGAGGCCACCTGCAACGGGGTCGCGTTGCCTACCCTCGCGGACGCCCCGCTCGCCGAGAGCGCCGTGGTGACCTACCTCCACCCCACCTTTATGTCCTCCGACGAGGTTCGCGAACCTTGGCTGCGCGTGGTTTCGGAGGCCGCCACGATCCGCATGCTCGGCGCGGGCTCCGTCGACCTGGCCAATATCGCCGCAGGTCAGATGGGTGCGTGGATGCAGCACTCTGTCCCCGACTGGGATTGGCTGCCCGGCAAGGCGCTCGTGGAGGCCGTCGGTGGCCGCTGCGTCAAGGTCGACGCCGGTGGCGTGACCTGGTGCGTCGCGGGTAACCCCCGCGTGGTCGACGAGATCGCCGCCCGCCTCCGCGGCTAGCGGTCTTTCCCGGCGGACCCGCGCCCCGAGCCCACGAGATCTACGGGAGGCGGAACCCGCCATTCACGGACGGCAGGACCGAGTCCAGGCGCGCCGAGGCGGTCGGCGCGTGGATCGGGCCCTGCAGCGGGCTGTGGCACGCGATGTCGAATGGTGCGCGCCAGGTGCCACCGTTGATCATGCCGATGACGCGGTCGCCGACCATGAGTGGGGCGCCGGAGTCGCCTTGCATGGCGCAGACGTGGTTGACGTTGTGGGTGTCCCAGTCGGTGAAGGTGGGTGCGCAGGTGTAGCCGGAGGCGACGCCTTTCTTGCACACGGTGCCGCCGGGGCGGACGGGGGCGCCGCCGACGTGGTTGGCGGTGATGCCGTCGTAGGTGCGGGTGACTTCGGTGTTTTTGTCCAGGGTGATCACGGCGAAGTCTTTTTGTTTGTCTACCTGGGTGATTGTGCCCGTGGTGCCGAGTTGGGGTGCGTCGGCGGATTTGACCTTGTCTCCGACGTTGCCGCAGTGGCCGGCGGTGAGGGCGACTTTTTGGCCGCGGTCGTTGTAGCCGGCGACGGTGGTGGTGCACATGAACTCGGAGCCGGGGGTGTTGCCGACGTAGAGCGGGGTGCCGGGTCCGTAGAGGGCGTTGCCGCGTGCGCGGGCTTGGTCGGCTTCGGCGGGGACGCGGGGGGCGTCGTGGAAGGATCCGGGGACGCGGTGGAGGACGCGGTCGGCGCCGGGTTTGCCGGCGAGGGCTTTGGAGATGATGTCGGTGCGCCAGATGTAGTTGGGGTCGGCGGTGTCGACGGGCGCTGCGTTTTGTGCCATCGCGGGTGCGGCGTCTGCGCTAAGAGCAGGCGTGACGACGAGAGCGAGGGCGGAGACGGCGGCAGCGACAATGGTGCGGGCCGATGGGAGGCGGCGCATACTTATCCCCTATCAGTGTTTCGAAGGCGCGTGAAGACAACTTTTGCCACAGTAATCACTTGGGCAACATTGGCACCATTCAACCATACGAAGACCCACCCGGGGGTGCTTTCGGGCACGTAAGGTAGGCCCATGGCTGACTTACCGAAACTCACTGGACGCCTCGCAGGTTTCGAGGACACGATCGACAAGACGCGCGACAAGCGCGAAGACCTTTACAAGTGGTTCCACCGGAACCCGGAGCTGTCGATGCAGGAGTTTGCTACCTCGCAACGCATTGAGGAGCTACTCACCGCGATCGGTTACACCGTCACGGCGGTGGGCAAGACGGGCAAGGTCGGCGTGCTGGAAAACGGCGAGGGTCCGGTGGTGTGCTTCCGCGCGGATTTCGATGCCCTGCCGATCAGCGAGGCGACCGGCCTGGAATACTCGGCGGACCCGGCGCTGAACCGGATGCATGCGTGCGGCCACGACATGCACACGACTGCCCTGCTGGGTGCGGCGGAGGCGTTGGCGCAGCACAAGGACCTGTGGTCGGGCACGTTTATCGCACTGTTCCAGCCGGGTGAGGAAACCGGCGCGGGCGCGGTGGATATGGCGCAAGCGGGTTTGGCGGAGAAGATCGTCAAGCCGGATGTGGTGTTGGGCCAGCACGTGGGCCCGTGGATCGACGATTACGGCGTCGGCGCACTGTCCGGCCCGGTGTTTTCCACGTGCGTGCAGACCAAGATCACGATTTTCGGCCGCGGCTCGCACGGCTCGATGCCGCAGCATGGCATCGACCCGGTGGTGCTTGCGGCGAAGGTGATCATGAGCCTGCAGACGATCATTTCGCGCAACATCGATCCGCAGGAGATGGGCGTAGTCACGGTCGGCGCGGTCCACGGCGGCGATTCGCCGAACACCATCCCGGATTCGGTGGAGCTCAAGGTGTCCACGCGCGCGTTTACGCAGGAAATTTCGGACAAGCTTAACGGCGACATCAAGCGCATCGTCCAAGGAGAATGCGCCATTGCGGGTTGCGACCGGGAGCCCACCTTCGAGGTCATTGGCGGCGCCCCGGTGTTTAGTAACCACGAGGAGCCGACGGAGAAGGTCATGGCGGTGTTCCGCGAGCAGTTTGGTAAGCGCGCGGGCAACTTCGGCCGGTTGTCGGGTTCGGAGGACTTCCCCACCATCGCGGAAGCTTGGGGCGTGCCGTACTTCTACTGGGCGGTAGGCAGCAAGAAGGAAATGGAGGGCGCCCCGGCAAACCACTCGCCGCTGTTCGCTCCGGATCTGGACCCGGTGCTGGATCATTCGACGCGCACAATCTTGGCGGCGGTGTCGCCGTGGCTGATGCCGTAGCGAACATGTCGCGGTAGCCGTGTAGGTTGAGCCGCATGAATTCGCATGCGGCACCGCACCCGAACCAGCAACCCGCGCAAACCCAAAAGCAGCGCCTGATCGTGCCTGACCTGGCGCGCGGCACCGCACTGCTTGGCATCGCGATGGCGAATGTGGCGCAGACGTGGATCACGAATGATTGGTCGGAGGATCAGTCGCGTGCGGGCTGGTCGGTGGGTGGTGTCCGCCCGGACAGCGTCATCGACCAGGTCAGCGCCGTGTTCGCCGCGATGTTTATCCACGTGCGTGGCCTGCCGATGTTCTCCACCCTGTTGGGGTTCGGCTTCGGGCTGGTGGCGGCCAGTCTCTACCGCAAGCACTATCCGTTGAAGGATGCGCGGCGGGTGTTGGTTCGTCGATACGCAATGCTCGCATTGTTTGGCCTGGCGCACATGCTTGGCCTGTTTTATGGCGACATTATGTTCACGTATGGCCTGGTGGGCATCTTGTTGGCGTGGGGGTTGTCGTGGTCGTCGAAGACGCTGCGGGTTGTGGCGTATTCGATTCTGGGGCTGTTCACCACGTTCGGGGTGTTAGGTGGTGTCTCGGCGTTCTTCTTCGATTCTTCGGGTGGGTTTATCCAGCCGGATCCGACGATCACGTTTGATACGCCAGCGGCATATTTCTCCTCAAACCTGCAGATGGCGTTGGGCATGTTGGCCATGCAGCCGGTTGCGGCGTTGCAGCTATGGGCGTTGGCGATTATTGGGTTTGTGTGGGCGCGGGAGCGGGTGCTTATCGACGTCACCACGCACCGCAAAACCCTTATCACCTGGACCGTTATCGCCGCGGTGATCATCGTCGGCATCGGCTTGCCGTGGGGCTTGGCGGCCGCGGGTGTGCTGCCGGCGCAGTGGGAGCTGCCGCTGTTCATCCTGAACCAGGCGCTGGGCTACCTCACGGGCCCGGGCATCCTGGCGGCGCTCGCGCTGGCCACGCACCGGTTGAACAACGACGTGCCGGGGTGGGCGCGCGCGTTCGTGGCGCTGGGTAAGCGTTCCATGTCGGGCTATCTGGCACAGTCGGTGCTGTTCGTATTGTTGTGCACCCCGGCGTTTCTGGGCATCGGCCTGGACACCACGGTGACCGGCAAGCTGGGCATTGGCCTGCTGGTGTGGGCGATCACGATTGCGCTCGCGGTGCTGCTGGAGCGCGCGGGCAAGCAGGGGCCGTTTGAGTGGGCTCACCGCCACCTCTCGTATGGCAAGACAGGAAGGATTGAGCCGAAGCATGATCAGGTTTCTATCGCTGGATGAGATGACGCCGCGCCAGGTCCACCAGTTGTACAAGTTGCGGGTGGATACGTTCGTGGCGGAGCAGCAGTCCCCGTACGCGGAGATTGATGATCAGGACGCCAACCCCGAAACGAAGCACATTCTTGCTTTGCTTGACGACGACACCCTCGCCGGCTGCGCCCGCGTCTTCCCCACCGAGACGGGATCGCGCTTTGGGCGTTTCGTGGTCCACCCCGACCACCGCGGCTCGGGCCTTGGCCCGGAGATTGTGCGTGCGGGTATCGAGTACACGGAGCGGTTCCCCGGGGATTTGGTCATCGAGGCGCAGGCCGGCCTTGTCGGCTACTACGAGCAGTTCGGGCTCGTGGCCGAGGGTGAGGAATTTCTGGACACCGGAGTTCCCCACCGCAAGATGCGGATCAAGCGCTAGTCCTGGCGCTAGGCCAAGCGCTAGTCCTGGCGGCGTTCGTCGACAATAGTGTCGCGGTCGCCGCGCTCGAGTTTGAAGCCTTCGGGGAACTTCCAGGAGTCGTCCTCGGCGTCGTATTCGAGTTCGGGGCGCTCCACCTCGTTGCCTTGCGCGTCGTAACCCGGCGCGGGTTTGTTTTCGCCTTCTTCGAGTTTCTCGGCGGTGTCGGTCTTCTCCCAGGTGCGGGAGCGGGTCTTGCGGGCGGCGGCGGAGTCGTCGCTCATGGCCTTGACCAGGGAGTACATCATGACGAAGTACATGAAGAAGAACGGCAGGGCGATGATAATCACGACTTGTTGGAGGGCGTTGATGCCGGAGTCGTTGATAAACAGCAGCGCGCCGGTGACCAGGCCGACGGCGACGACCCAGCCGACGCGGTAGTAGGTGGGTGATTTGTTTTCCTCGCCGGAGGCGAACATGTCCATCACCAGGGCGGCGGAGTCCATGGATGTGACGAAGTAGAACACGATCACAATCAGGGCGACGGTGCCGGTGATGGTGTACAGCGGGTAGTCCGCAAGCAGGGTGAACAATGCTTGTGGGGTGTCGCCGTCTTCCACCACGGGTTTGGTCAGCACGCCGGGGTTGTGCTCTTCCATGTCGATGGCTGCGCGGCCGAAGATGGAAAACCACACCAGGTCGAACGCGGTGGGCAGCAGCAGAGTGCCGCCGATGAATTCGCGGACGGTGCGGCCGCGGGAGATGCGGGCGAAGAACATGCCCACGAATGGCGACCAGCAGATGGTCCATGCCCAGTAGAAGGCGGTCCAGGTGGCGTGCCAGCCGGGATTGTCGTTGTAGGAGTCGACCCAGAACATCAGCTCGGGCAGGGATTGGGCGTAGATGCCGAAGGATTCGGTGATCTGGCCGAGCAGTTTCAGGGTGGGGCCGGTGAGCAGCACGAAGAGCATCAGTGCGATGGTGCCGGCGATATTCAGGTTGGACAGGATCTTCACGCCTTTGTCCAGGCCGGTTGCCACGGAGATGGAGGCGGCGATGGTGATGCCGCAGATGATGGCGATTTGCACCGGGGTGACCAGGGGCACGTCCCAGAGGATGTTCATGCCGGCGGAAATCTGCAGCACGCCCAGGCCGACGGAGACGGCGAGGCCGAAGACGGTGCCGATGATGCCCAGGGCGTCGAGAAGTTTGCCCGGCGCTTCGTACACGCGGCGGCCGAGCAGCGGCGCGAACATGGAGGACATTCGCGCGGGCATTTTGCGCTTATAGACGAAGTACCCCACCGCCAGACCAGGCAACGTGAAAATCACCCACATGTGGATGCCGAAGTGGTAGTAGGTGAACTCGAACGCCTGGATGATCGCGTCGCGGCTCATCGATTCGTAGCCGCCGCGTGGCGGGTTGAAGGCGTGGTTCAGTGGCTCGGCGGCACCCCAGAACATGAGTGTTGCGCCCATGCCGGCGGCAAAGAGCATGCCGAACCAGACGGGGTATGAGTATTCGGGTTCATCGTCGTCGTCGCCAAGCCGCAGGTTGCCGTAGCGGGAGACGAACACACAGATCAAAAAGACCAGCGTGGCAGAAATGCCGCCGACGTAGAGCCACGTGAAGTGGTCCATGAGCCAGCCGGAGACGGCGGCGTAGGTCTTGCGGGCGGTATCGCCAAACGCGATGGTGCCCGCGACGAAGATGAGGATGAACCCCAAGGCGGAGAAGAAAATCAAGGGGTCTGAGTGGAGACGGCGTGGTCGCGCCATAAGGGGTGTTCCTAACTTGTGGGAAACAACTGCATTAACGTGGGCAACCAGCGTACTTAAGTGCTACGATTCGTCCCGCTATGAATACCCAAGAACCCGCTGCTACCAGGGCAGCTGTCGATGAACAAAAACTTCTCGAGCGCTTCATGTGGCTCTCCATCGGCGCCGCCATCCTCACCATTGCACTGAAGGCAACCGCGGCGTGGGTGACGGGTTCTGTGGGTTTTCTCTCGGACACGTTGGAGTCCGGGATCAACCTCGTCGCAGCCGCCGTGGGCCTGTGGGCGCTGAAGCTTTCAGCCAAGCCGGCGGACGACAACCACAACTTTGGCCACTCCCGCGCCGAGTACTTCTCCGCCCAGGTGGAGGGCACACTCATCCTGATCGCCTCTATGGTGATCATTTATACGGCGGTGGATCGCCTGATCAACCCGGTACCGGTGCAGCAGCTCGGCATCGGCCTGGCGTTCTCTATCGTGGCCACACTGTTGAACCTCGGCGTGGGTGTCGCGCTCATCCGTGCGGGTAAGAAGTACCGCTCCACCACCCTGAACGCGGACGGGCACCACTTGATCACGGACGTGTGGACCACGGTGGGTGTCATCGTGGGCATGGCCCTGGTGTGGCTGACTGGCTGGCAGCCGCTCGACCCGATTGTGGCGCTGCTGGTTGGCCTGAACATCTTGTTCACCGGCTACAAGTTGCTCAAGGGTGCGATCCTGGGGCTGCTGTCGCACACGCTGCCCGAGGATGAGCAGAAGGTTGTCCATAACTTTCTGGATGCCTATGCCAAGGACAACGGCGTGACGTTCACGTCGGTGCGTACGGCGGAGGCTGGCCGCGACCGCTTGGTCAACCTGGTTATGCAGGTGCCAGGCTCCTGGACGGTGGATCACTCCCACGATCACGCGGATGCGGTGGAGGAAGGTATCGCCGCAGCGCTTGGTGGCGCGGAGACGATCGTGCACATCGAGCCGCTAGGCCATCCGACGCGTACCGGCCCGCTGCAGATCTAATCCGCATAGGGTGATGTGCATGGATTCGCAGCTTATGGGCAAACCCGAACTCGATTTACGCTGTTATTTTGTCACCGGCCAGGGTGACGACATTGTGGAGCGCGCCCGCGCCGCCGCGGCTGGCGGTGCCGGGGTGGTGCAGGTGCGCTCGAAGCCGATTAGTGCGCGCGACCTGTACGACCTTGCCCGCGAGGTGGCCGAGGCCGTCCACGAGGTGAACCCGAAGACGCAGGTGCTTATCGACGACCGCGTCGACGTCGCCCTAGCACTACGCGACCACGGCATCGCCGGCGTGCACGTGGGCCAAGACGATCTGGACGTGAAGGTAGCGCGCGACCTGCTCGGCCCGGACGCGATCATCGGCCTGACCACCGGCACGATGGAACTGGTTCAGGCTGCGAACGCATACAAAGACGTGATCGATTACATCGGCTGCGGCCCCTTCCGCAACACCCCGACGAAGGACTCGGGCCGGCCTCCCCTAGGCTTCGGCGGCTACCCGCCCCTGGTGGAGGCTGCCCAGGTGCCGCTGGTGGCCATCGGGGACGTGACGGTGGACGACGCGTACCACCTGGCGCTTGCCGGCGTGGACGGGTTGGCCATTGTTCGCGGCATCATGCACGCCGATAATTCCCAGGACTATTGCGAGCGCGTGGTCGCGGAGTTTGAAAGGGGCCAAACGGACCGGGCAAAAGCGCTACCCTGATCGCTGTGAATATCTCGGTTGTCGGTGCTGGCATCATCGGTCTGTCCACTGCGCTTACGTTGGCGGATCGCGGCCATGCGGTCACGGTGTACGACCCGGCACCGGTGTCGGGGGCGTCGCATTATGCGGGTGGGATGCTCGCTCCTACCGCTGAAGTCGTCTATAAGCAAGACCCGCTCTTTCCGCTGATGGCGGCGTCTGCGGCGCTCTACCCGGATCTGATCAAGCTCACCGCGAAGTACTCGGATTTGCCCACGGGCTATCGCACGGAGGGCACGCTGGTGGTCGCGCGCGATGTTGCGGACAAGACGCACCTGGCGGAACTGAGCGAGTATCAGGAAAAGCACGGCATGGCGGTGGAGAAGGTCACCACTCGGCAGGCGCGCGGTCTTGAGCCGGCGCTCTCCCCTGCCATTCACGGTGCGGTGCGGATTGCAGGTGATCACCAGGTGCAGCCGCGCTTGTTTACCAAGGCGCTCATGGACGCCTGCGCGAACGCCGGGGTGACCTTCACGTACGAGCGCGTGGATAGTACGGACAAGCTGGATGGGGATCAGGTGGTCGTCGCTAATGGTCTGGGCGCCCGCGACCTGGTCCCGTTTCTGGATCTGCGCCCGGTGTACGGCGACGTGCTGCACGTGCGTGTGCCGGACCACCAGTATCCGCTGCTGAACCATGTGGTGCGCGGGTTTGTGGAGGACCGCCCGATCTACCTCATTCCGCGCGAGGACCACACGCTGACTATCGGCGCGACCACACGCGAGGACGGCCGCGACCAGCCCCAGGTGCAGGGCGTTCACCAGCTGCTGCGGGATGCGATTGAGGTGGTGCCGGCGGTTGAGGAGTGCGACTTCCTCGAGGCCGGCGCCGGTGCGCGCCCGGGCACGCCGGATGATTTGCCGTACATCGGTCGTATCGACGAGCGCACCGTGGTCTCCACCGGTTACTTCCGGCACGGGATTTTGCTGGCGGCGTTGGGGGCTCGGTGTGGTGCTGGGGTCGTCGAAAAGCAAGAGCCATTCATAGACTTATCCGCATGTGACCCGAGGAGGCACGAATGCAACTAACGCTCAACGGTGAAAAGACCACTACCGAGGCCACGACTGTGCAGGAGTTGGTGGCGGAGGTCGGCGCGCCTGAGGCCGGCACCGCCGTGGCGGTGGACGGTGAGGTCGTGCCGCGCTCGCAGTGGGGGCGGATGCTTATCGACGACGCAGAGGTGGACATCCTCACCGCCGTCCAAGGAGGCTAAACATGCTTGAGATCGCAGGCCAGCAGTTTGAGTCGCACCTGATCATGGGCACGGGTGGGGCGAGTTCCTTTGACATGCTGGAGCGCGCCCTGGTGGCATCTGGAACGGAGATGACCACGGTGGCGATGCGCCGCCACTCGGCGACAACCGGTGCGGGCGAGAGCGTGTTTGACCTGCTCAAGCGCCTGAATATCCGTCCGCTGCCGAACACCGCGGGCTGCCGCACGGCGCGCGACGCGGTGATCACGGCGAAACTCGCGCGTGAGGCGCTGGGCACGGATTGGGTGAAACTAGAGGTCATCGCGGACGACCGCACCTTGCTGCCCGACGTGGTGGAAACGGTCGACGCCTGCGAGATGCTCGTAGACGAGGGCTTTACGGTGCTGGCGTACACCTCAGACGACCCGGTGGCCGCCAAGCGCCTGGAGGATCTCGGTGCTGCGGCGGTGATGCCGTTGGGCTCCCCGATTGGCACTGGACTTGGAATCCTCAACCCGCACAACATTGAGTTGATCTGCTCGCGCGCGCAGGTGCCGGTGCTTATCGACGCCGGCCTGGGCACCGCATCCGACGCCTCCCTTGCCATGGAACTCGGGTGTTCGGGCGTGCTGTTGGCCAGCGCGGTGAACCGTTGCCAGGACCCGGTGGCCATGGCGCACGCGATGCGCCACGCGGTGGAAGCCGGCCGCCTGGCCCGCGCTGCTGGGCGCATCCCGAAGCGCGAGCACGCCGTGGCGTCGTCCACCTTCGACGGTTTGGCCAGCTGGGCCGACTGGGAAGACGCGGTGCTGTAGGGCCGTGCTGCCGGAAAACGAACTCAAGCGCACCGCGCGCCAGATGAACCTGCCCGGATTCGGCCCGGAGCAGCAAGAACGCCTATACGACGCGCACGTGTTGGTCATCGGCGCCGGTGGCCTGGGCTGCCCCGTCATGCAGACGCTGGCCGCCACGGGCGTTGGCAACATTACGGTGTGGGATGACGACCACGTGGACATCACCAACATCCACCGCCAGATCCTCTTCGGCGCCCAGGACGTGGGCCGCAGCAAGGTCGAGGTGGCCGCCGAGCGCCTGCGAGCGCTGCAGCCGGGCATTACCGTCACCCCGGTCAAGGACCGCCTGACCGCCGACAACTTCATCGAAGCGCTTGACGGCATCGACTTACTTATCGACGGCTCCGATACCTTTGCCACCAAATTCCTCGCCGCCGACGCCGCCGAAATCACCGGCACGCCGCTGCTGTGGGGTTCGGTGCTGCGCTACCGCGGCGACATCGCTCTGTGGCACTCCGGCCCCGGCGCGCCAGAGGGTGGCGTGGGCATGCGGGACCTCTACCCCACCCAGCCGGATGCGGATTCCGTGCCGGATTGTGCCACCGCGGGTGTGCTCGGCGTGACCACCTCCGTGGTGGGTGGGCTGATGTCCACCGAGGCCGTGAAGTTCCTCGCGAGCATCGGCGAGGCGGAGATCGGCCGGCTGCACATGTACGACGCGCTGACCACCACCATCCGCCGCTTCACCGTCCCCCGCGACCCGGCGCGCCCTCTGGTCACGCACTTGGCCACCTACACCGACGCCTGCGCCGTGAGCACTGAGGGGCAGTTGCTTTTCGACGACATCACCACCGGCACCGCCCACGCCCTGGACATCCGCGAACCCCACGAGCGGGCGATCGCGGACCTGCCGGTTAACTCCGCCCACCTGCCACTGAGCCAGATCGAGCACAACCCCGATGCCGTTGACCTTGCCTTGGCCGAGTACGTCGAAGGCGACGAGGTGGTGGTCTACTGCGCGGGCGGGGTGCGTTCTGAAAAATTTGTAGAAACCTACGCAGAGCAGGCGAAACAACTCGGAATTGTGCTGAAATCGCTGCCAGGAGGCGTGCAACGCTGGGGATAGCCTGGAATACTTCTGTTATGCAGATCACACGTACAGCCCCAGTAACCGTCGCTGCCGTCGCGATCCTTACCGCCACCGCAGCCCTCGCCCCCTCCGCCGCCGCACAAAACAACGTCGGTACCTACTCCAACCAGAACGGCAACGTGCGTTGCGAGTCCTACCAAGTCGGCGGCGAAACCAAAACCATTTGCGTCTCCGACACCGCCCGCAAAACCCAGCCGGAGTGCAACCCTCCAGAGCAGCTCATCCCCGCAGTGTCCATCAGCCGAGGCTTTACCGGCACCCACTGCTGGAACCAAGGCTTTGTGGGCCAGCCGAAGAAGCTCAACCCGCTGCAGGTGCAGCGCTTCGGCTCCGCGTTCATTGTCCCGGGCTTTACCGGTGAGCTCTACGTCTTCGACACCGCCAACATCGCGCTCGTGCGCGCAGGTTCCACGAACTCCGTGATCTGGAAGTTGCAGCGCTAACCACAAACCACACATCCGTTCGAGAATCCGCCTCCCGGTGTCGGAGGCGGATTTATAATGTCTCCTTGTCCGAACACAACCGAATAAGGAGGCGTTGTTGGGCGAACTGCTCAAAGCCGCAGTGGGGTGCATTGAAGCCCCGTCCCTATTTCCCCGAGAACTGAAAACTTTGATGCAGGTGGCGTTGCTTGCAGACGACACCACTGGCCCCACCCTCACCCCCACCGGCACCGTCCGCCAAGCAACAGCGGGCCGGGTGGAAAACTTCGGTGGGCCCCGCATGACCAACTGGCTGAAGCGCGACATCATCGATGCGACACTGCCCACCTTCACCGGCACGGGTTGGCTCCAGGAGGTCCCCGGCCCCGAAAACGACGGTGCTTACCAACTCAACCTGACACGGTTGAAGCGGCTTCTCGACGAGGCGGAGGCGCACCTTGCCACCGGCGAGCACGACCAGGAAGCGCTCGAGCAGGCGGATCGGGAACTGCCCGGCGACTTCGACACCGCGCCGGAAGATTTGGCCGAGCAGGTGGATCGGATCTTGGTCAGCAACCCGGCGCGGTAGGACGCCGGGTCGGGCACGGCAGGGCGCGACTCCTAGGCCGCAGTCCCCTCCTGACGGCGGATGCGGCCCCGGCGCCCAAACCACGCCGCCACGAAGGAGAGTACGAGTGCGACGAGCACACCGAGGTTCGCGTCCGCCCAGTGCTCCCCAACCAGTGGCAGGAAGTATCCCTGCCAGTTGTTCCAGGAAGCTTCCTCCGCAAACATGTTGGCCACAAGACCCCAACCGATCACCGAGGACACGGCAAGGATCCCGATCGAGGTCCAGTCCACGGCGCCGTAGCGACCTGCCGAATCGTACAACGCCGGCTCGTCGTAATCCTTAGTGCGGGCGAAGATGTCCGCAACGAGAATGCCTGCCCAGCTAGCCAGCGGCACGCCGAGGGTGATCAGGAACGACTGGAACGGCCCAAGGAAGCTTTGGGAGACGAAGACGACCCAGATGGTGCCGATGGTCAAAATGACGCCGTCGATAGCTGCAGCCGCCGGACGCGAGATCTTAATCCCAAGGGTGAGCAGCGTCAGGCCCGAAGAGTAGATGCCCAGCACCCCCCGACGGCGGCAAGCCGTAGATGGGGGTCTCCCCTGCCCTGTATGGCCCTGTAGCGGCCTAACAGGATGTCGCCAGGGTCAGTGTCCAGCGACAGCGCTAAAACCGCTCTAATTCAGCGAAAATCGAAGAATTAGAGCGGTGTTTTTGAAGCGTCCTGGGTTCAGATTCAGGTAACTCAAGGATGAGTGTGAATCCGGGGTTTGTGTCTTTGAGAAGGCCCTTTAGAAGCCTTCAAGTACTTCGTAGAGGGCGGTGGCTAGGGTTAGTCGCCGTCGCTAGCTGTGCTTGGCTGTTAATGTCATGTCGACCAACTGCAGGAAGCGTATAACGTAGTCTTTGACAAAGCCTGCGGTGCCTTCATTGAGATGGCCGGAGTCTTCGAAGAGGGTGGGGGATTGGCCAAGGAATACCTCGGGCTGACCAGGAAGCGGCATATCGAAGTAGGACAGGGCGAGCCGGAGGTTCTTCTGTGAACTGTAGCCGCCCATGCGGCCTACAGAGTGACTGATGATACCTGCGGGAAGGTTCTTCCAAGCCACATCCGAGTTGGGCTTGGAACCGATGTCCACTGCATTCTTGAGACAGGCAGGGATAGTACGGTTATTTTCCGGGGTAACAAAGAGGACGCCGCTCGAGTTCTTGATGGTGTCGCGGAAAGTGGTGTACTCAGCTGGAATGGGCTTGTCCGTGACCGAGGGGTCATCGTAGTCGAAGTCATAGAGCGGCAAGTCACGGATTTCAACGATGTCTGCCTGGTAGTTTTCAGGGATCATTGTGAGCACTTCGTGTGCAATCTTGCGCGCAAATGAGCCGCGGCGCAGGCTGCCGACGATAACACTAATGCGTGGGGTGGTCATAGGAAGTCCTTTCTTCTTAGTTGGGCGTAGGTACGTGCGATCAAGGGAGAAAAGGCTTGCAGCCAAAGGCAGGCGGTGGCCCGGCGGCGTGGGCGGCAGTAAGAAAGTTATCCACTTTGTCTTCTTCATGGCGGAAGTACAGTTCGATGAGTCCTAACAGTCCCCCGAGGACGGCCTCCCGTGCGGCGGACGTATCCAAAAGCCGCATGGCTGCTGGTTGGTTTCCTTCGCGGATGGCTTCAAACAGCGCGATGGTCTCAAGCCAGCTTCCTTGGTCTGGTCGTGGAAACGGTTTAGAAATCCCAGTCATCATCACTCGTTTCTTCAGCGGTGCCAATGACATAGGAGGAACCGGAGCCGGAGAAGAAGTCATGGTTTTCATCTGCTCCAGGTGCTAGGGCAGCGAGGATTTCCGGGTTCACTTCCGTTTCTTCAGGTGGGAAGTAGTCCGGGTAGCCCAAATTCATGAGCGCCTTATTGGCGTTATAGCGAACGAATACAGCTACATCATCCATGAGCCCCAACGGCTCATATAGCTCGCCGGAATAATCCAGCTCTAGGGCATAAAGCTCTTCGAGCAAGGAAATAGTGAAATCATGCATCTCCTGTTGCCGTTGTGGAGCAGACGTTTCCAGTCCGCGCTGGTACTTGTAGCCTGAGTAGTAACCGTGCACTGCCTTGTCACGCAGAATGAGGCGAATCATGTCTGCCGTATTTGTCAGGGTGGCGTGGACGGAAAAATGCAGGGGAAGATAGAAACCCGCGTAGAGAAGCAGCGAGGAAAGCAGCGTCGATGACACTTTGCGCTTGAGTGGATCGGGTCCAAAATAATGAGTGAGCACTTTTTTGGCGCGTGCCTGGAGAAGGTCATTATTCACCGCCCAGCGGTATGCCTCATCAATTTCTTTCGTACTGCTCAAAGTAGAAAACACTGAAGAGTAAGAACGGGCATGGACTGATTGCATGAAGGCGATGTTGGTATACACGGCCTCCTCGTGCTCGGTGCGGGCATCTTGGATCTGACAGATTTCGCCCACAGTGGCCTGGACGGTGTCCAGGGTGGTGAGTCCCGTGAACACCCGCATGGTGAGGTTGCGTTCCTCCGGTGTCATCCTCTGCCACGCCGGGAGATCGTTTGAAAGTGGAACCTTTTCTGGCAACCAAAAGTTGGCGGTGAGGCGGTTCCACACTTCAAGATCCTTCTCATCGCTCACCCGATTCCAATTGATGGCGCGGATGCGGGCTGAAGGGTCATGCCGGTAACTTGGCGGCGTAACTGAGATGCTGGTTAGCTCAGCAGTGTTTGATGTTGAAGACATAGCTTCTTTCTTTCTTGATGGATGGTTGTGAATGAAGGAAGGACCGTGTTCCTACAGAGCACAGGAAACGCAGCCTTCGACCTCGGTTCCCTGGAGTGCAGGTTGGCGTAAACGGATGTAGTACAAGGTCTTGATTCCGGCTTTCCAGGCATAGATTTGTGCCTTGTTGATGTCCCGCGTAGTGGTGTCAGCGGTGAAGAACAAAGTCAGGGAAAGCCCTTGGTCCACGTGTTGGGTGGCCATAGCGTAGGTGTCGATGATTTTTTTGTACCCCACGGTGTAGGAGTCATCGAAATACTCCAAGTTGTCGTTGGTCATTTCCGGTGCGGGGTAGTACACGCGCCCCAAGCGGCCTTCCTTGCGTATTTCAATCTTGGAGGCAATCGGGTGTATGGACGCGGTGGAGTCATTGATGTAGGAAATTGATCCAGTGGGTGGAACTGCCTGCAAGTAGGCGTTGTAGATGCCGTCTTGCATCACTTGGTTCTTGAGCCGTAGCCAATCCTCGCGTTGAGGAATCTGCACGCCAGCCTCATGGAATAGCTGTTTTACGTGGTCAGTGGCCGGCGCCCAGTCTTGGTCGATGTACTTGTCGAAGTAGACGCCAGTGGCATAGGTGGATTCTTCAAAGCCAGTGAATCGTTGACCTTTCTCAACCGCTAGCGCATGGGATGCACGGAGCGCATGATAGGTCACGGTCAGGAAATAGATATTTGTAAAGTCCAGTGCTTCGGCGCAGCCATAAGGAATACGCTTGGAAGCCAGGAAACCGTGGAGATTCATTTGGCCCAACCCGATGGCATGCATGGATGCATTACCGTGAGCGATGGAAGGAACAGCTTCGATATTTGTTAGGTCTGAGACCTTCGTGAGAGCGCGCACCGCGGTTTCAACAGTTTCCCCAAAGTCCGGTGATTCAAAAGCTTTAGCGATGTTGAGCGACCCTAGATTGCAGGAAATGTCCTGGCCAACGGTGGTGTAGTTACCTGAGGCGCCGTAGGTGGATGGCGTGTTGACCTGGAGGATCTCACTACACAGATTGGACATATTGATATGTCCTTTGAGGGGATTAGCGCGGTTGACCGTATCCTCAAAGAGTATGTAGGGGTATCCAGATTCAAACTGAAGCTCAGCCAGCGTGGTGAAAAACTCGCGGGCCTTGATAGTCGTATGAGAAATTCGCGGATTGGAAACCAGCTCGTCGTAATACTCGGTGATAGACATGTCAGACATGGCTACGCCGTACTCGCGAGCGATGTCATACGGGCTAAAAAGATGCATATCCTTGTTCTCTTTGGCCAGCTGGAAGGTTATATCTGGAATAACAACTCCCAGCGAAAGAGTCTTAATGCGGACTTTCTCATCGGCATTTTCCCGCTTGGTATCCAGGAAACGAAGAATATCTGGATGGTGCGCATGTAGGTAGACGGCTCCAGCGCCCTGTCGAGCGCCCAATTGGTTGGCATAGCTGAAGCTATCTTCCAGAATTTTCATGACTGGGACTACGCCGGAAGCTTGGTTCTCAATCTTTTTGATTGGGGCTCCGGATTCGCGCAGATTGCTCAGTAACAAGGCCACACCACCGCCGCGTTTTGAAAGCTGCAGTGCAGAGTTCACGCTGCGGCCAATGCTTTCCAAATTGTCTTCGATGCGAAGGAGGAAGCAGGAGACCATTTCGCCACGCTGGGCTTTTCCTGCGTTGAGAAAAGTAGGGGTGGCGGGCTGGAAGCGTCCGGTCATGATGTCATCCACCAGCTTCTCCGCAAGCTCTTCATCGCCCTGTGCAAGGTACAAAGCTGTGGTGGCGACGCGTTCTTCGTAGCCTTCCAGAAATCGCGAGCCATCAAAGGTTTTCAGTGCGTATGAAGTAAAGAACTTAAATGCGCCGAGGAAAGTGCGGAACTGATGCTTGGCTCGGTGGGCTCTGTCGTACATAGTGCACAGAAAATCGTCATCATAAAGCTCAAGGAATTCCCGCTCGTAGTATTCGTTATCAACCAACCACTCCAAGCGCTGCTTGGTGGATTCAAACTGATGCATGCGGGGAGTGACATGGTGCGCTAAAAAGTCTTGTGTTGCCTCAATGTCCTTGTCGAACTGGATTCTTCCCGAATCGTCGAATAGGTTCAGCTGCGCGTTGAGTGCATGGTAGCTCTTGCGCTTACCGACACCGCCGGCATCGTCTGCTGAAGCGGTGCGGGGCGTAGGGCCAATGGGCTGTGTGGGGGTGGCCTTAAGTGGCGGCATTGTGGTTTCCAATCTGTGTGTTGCGGATGTGGTCTTCATTTTGTGGGAAATCAATGGGGTGTAATTGTTAGTTGCTTTGCTGCTCCCAAAACTTGTGAAGGCCCTGCTTTACAGCGGCAACGTCCTTCTGCGTGCCGAGTAGCTCGAAGTGATACAGCTCTGGAACGTGGCACTTAGCGGAAATGATGCGGCCGGCGACGCAGTAAGCGCTTCCGAAGTTGGTATTGCCTGAGGTAATCACGCCCCGGATAAAGGAACGGTTGATTGGGTCATTGAGGAAGTCGATGACCTGTTTGGGGACTGCGCGTTTGAGCGAGCCACCGCCGTAGGTTGGAACGATGAGTACGTACGGGTGTGAAACCTGGATCATTCCGGTTTTCTTGGGCCGCAGTGGAATGCGCACTGCGGGTCTATCTAAGCGTTCGACGAATCTTTTTGTGTTTTCAGAAACGCTAGAAAAGTACACCAAATCTGGTGAGTCTGACATGACAATCCTGCTCATCCTGGCCTTAGCCATAAGTGGGATAGGTGATGATCGAAAAGATTAACTACGTACTACCGTAGTTGCAAACTACGCCGCACCGTAGTTTTTAAAAGGGCAGGTAGGGACCGGATTAATGAGAAAGGGAAAGACTACAGGCTGTGGTGTGCTACAAACACTGCGTCCGTAGCTGGGCGCCCAAGTACTACCCACTGAGTACTGTCGGCTACCTGTACTTCGAGCGATTCTGAAAAGGGCGTTCCTTCGCGCGTGGTAAGAACAGCCCCAATGACGATGCCTTGCTCTTTGAGGAAGGCCAGCAGTTGTGGGTCGGAATCAGAAATGCGTTCCACGGTCACCTGCGGTTGTGCGCCGCTGTCGGTGAGACGGTGCGCACTGGGGATAGTGACCTGTCCATCAACCGTAGGGATAGGGTCGCCGTGTGGATCCCTAGTGGGGTAATTGAGGAACTTATCCACGCGCTCTATGAGCATGTCAGACACCGCGTGTTCAAGATTTTCGGCTTCATCATGGACCTCGTCCCACGTATAATCCAATGCTTGAACCAAAAAAGACTCAAGCAATCGGTGGCGGCGCACCATGACCAATGCGTACTGCCTGCCAAGTTCGGTTAACTCCACAGAGCCATAGGGCGTGTGTGACACGAGCCCTTGCTTCGACATTTTGCGCACTGCATCGGAGACCGAGGAGAGCTTGAGTCCCAGCTGTTTCGCTATAAGTGTGGCGGTAACGGGCTCGGATGACCATTCCTTTAGCCCCCAGATAGCTTTCAAATAGTTCTGGGTACTGGTGGACAGCTCAGAAACAGACATGAGTAAATGCTAACCCAGCTTCCGTATGCGCCTTAGGCGCTGTGCCCCAACGCTCAGGTTGCGTCCCTTAGTGTGGTGTAACGCTTGCT